>NZ_JBAMDH010000028.1:0-84680 GCF_036961685.1 Massilia sp. DD77 | reverse complement strand
CGGAAGTCGTAGGCGCCAGTGGCGCGTACGACGGCTTTGCGGGTAATGGTGCTTATGCCTTCAGCAACGGCTTCAAATACTTGCCCGTCACACTCGCCTTGTTCGCCGCCACATCCTCCGGCGTCCCCGCCGCCACGATCTGCCCACCCCCTGCGCCGCCTTCCGGTCCCAGGTCGACGATCCAGTCCGCGGTCTTGACCACGTCCAGGTTGTGCTCGATGATCGCCAGGGTATTGCCCTGGTCGCGCAGGCGGTGGATCACCTTCAGCAGCAGGTCGATGTCGGCGAAGTGCAGGCCGGTGGTCGGTTCGTCGAGGATGTACAGGGTGCGTCCTGTATCTCGCTTGGACAGCTCGAGCGACAGCTTGACGCGCTGCGCCTCGCCGCCCGACAGGGTGGTCGCGCTCTGGCCCAGCTTGATGTAGCCCAGGCCCACGTCCAGCAGGGTCTGGAGTTTACGCGCGATGACCGGCACCGGCTTGAAGAAGGTGTGCGCATCTTCCACCGTCATGTCCAGCACTTCGGTGATGTTCTTGCCCTTGTACTGCACTTCCAGCGTCTCGCGGTTGTAGCGTTTGCCGTGGCAGACGTCGCAGGGCACGTACACGTCCGGCAGGAAGTGCATCTCGACCTTGATCACGCCGTCGCCCTGGCACGCTTCGCAGCGGCCGCCTTTCACGTTGAACGAGAAGCGGCCCGCCGAATAGCCGCGTTCCTTCGCGGTCGGCACGGTCGCGAACAGGTCGCGGATCGGGGTGAACAGTCCGGTGTAGGTCGCCGGGTTCGAACGCGGGGTGCGGCCGATCGGCGCCTGGTCGACCGAGATCACCTTGTCGAAGTGCTCCAGGCCGTGGATCGACGCATGGTCCGCCGGCTCGGTCTGCGAACCGTAGAGGTGGCGCGACAGGGCCGGGAACAGGGTGTCGTTGATCAGGGTCGACTTGCCCGATCCGGACACGCCGGTCACGCAGGTCATCAGGCCCACCGGCAGGGTCAGGCTCACGTTTTTCAGGTTGTTGCCGGTCGCGCCAGTGATCACCAGCTGGCGGTTCGGGTCGGCCTGGGTGCGCTTTTTCGGCACCTCGATCTTGCGCCGGCCGTCCAGGTACTGCGCGGTCAGCGAGTGCTTGCTCTTCATGATTTCCTTGAGCGAGCCGGCCGCTATCACCGCGCCGCCGTGCACACCCGCACCCGGACCCATGTCGACGATGTAGTCGGCAGTGCGGATCGCGTCCTCGTCGTGCTCGACCACCAGCACGCTGTTGCCGATGTCGCGCAGGTGCTTCAGGGTCGCGATCAGGCGGTCGTTGTCGCGCTGGTGCAGGCCGATCGAAGGCTCGTCCAGCACGTACATCACGCCGGTCAGGCCCGAGCCGATCTGCGAAGCCAGGCGGATGCGCTGGGCCTCGCCGCCCGACAGGGTGTCGGCGCTGCGGTCGAGCGACAGGTAATCCAGGCCGACGTTGTTCAGGAACTTCAGGCGCGCGGTGATTTCCTTGATGACGCGCTCGGCGATGTCGCGCTTGGCGCCGGTCAGTTCGAGCGACTCAAAGTAGGCCAGCGTCTCGCGCAGCGGGCGGTCCGACACTTCGTAGATGGCGCGCTGCTGGGCGCCCTGGCCGATCTTCACGAAGCGTGCTTCGGTGCGCAGGCGCGCGCCTTCGCAGGCCGGGCATTTCTTCTCGTTGATGAACTTGGCCAGCTCTTCCTTGACCGCCATCGAATCGGTCTCGCGGTAGCGGCGCTGCAGGTTGTTCACCACGCCTTCGAAGCTGTGCTCGCGGATCACGGTGCGGCCGCGCTCGTTGATGTAGGAGAACGGAATCGTGGCCTTGCCCGAGCCGTGCAGCACCGCGTCCTTGGCCTTGGGCGGCAGGTCCTCGAACGGGGTGTCCAGGTCGAAGTCGTAGTAGGCCGCGATGTTCTGCAGCATCTGGAAATAGAACTGGTTGCGGCGGTCCCAGCCCTTCACGGCGCCGGAGGCCAGCGACAGGTGCGGGAAGGCGACAATGCGCTTGGGATCGAAGAACTCGATGTGGCCGAGGCCGTCGCATTCCGAGCAGGCGCCCATCGGGTTGTTGAACGAGAACAGGCGCGGCTCGAGTTCCTGCAGCGAATAGCCGCAAACATTACAGGCAAACTTGTTCGAGAACACCGTTTCCTTCTCGGTGTCCATCTCGTAGGCCACGGCGCGGCCGTCGGCCAGGCGCAGGGCGGTCTCGAAGCTCTCGGCCAGGCGCTGCTTGATCTCCGGGGTCACCTTGACGCGGTCGATCACGACGTCGATGCTGTGCTTCTCGGTCTTCTTGAGCTTGGGCAGCTCGTCGACCTCATAGATTTTGCCCGCATTCACGCCGCTCTGGACGCGGAAGCGCACGAAGCCCTGGGCCTGCATGGCCTGGAACAGATCGCCGTGCTCGCCCTTGCGGTTGGCCACGACGGGGGCCAGGATCATCAGCTTGGTGCCTTCCGGCATGGCCAGGACCGCGTCGACCATCTGCGACACGGTCTGGGCCGCCAGCGGCTCCTGCGGGTGGTCCGGGCAGTAGGGCGTGCCGACACGCGCGTACAGCAGGCGCAGGTAGTCGTGGATCTCGGTCACGGTGCCCACGGTCGAACGCGGGTTGTGCGAGGTGGCCTTCTGCTCGATCGAGATGGCGGGCGACAGGCCCTCGATCAGGTCGACGTCCGGCTTCTCCATCAGCTGCAGGAACTGGCGTGCGTAGGCCGACAGCGACTCGACATAGCGGCGCTGGCCCTCGGCATAGAGGGTGTCGAAGGCGAGGGAGGATTTACCGGATCCCGACAGGCCGGTGATGACGATCAGCTTGTTGCGCGGCAGGTCCAGGTTGATGTTCTTCAGATTGTGCGTGCGCGCGCCGCGGATACGAATTTCTTCCATTAAGTTTGCAGGCTTTCAGTAAGTTTTTGCGGGCCGGCGCACGAGGAAAAGCGCAGTGAGCGGGCCAATCGGAGAGAACCCATAAGTGTAGCTCGTTTTTCGAAATGCTGTACATCCATCCAGCAATTTCTTATGATGGAGGCGGAGGCTGGCGCTGCTTTTCATGCAAGGAAAAGGGGCTCGTTCACCGCCGGGTTTGCCGTCAGTGTGCTGTATGTGGGCCATAAGCGGCGCCCTTCAATGACAAAGGGGCCAGGAACCGCAGAAAATCCGCTGAACCGCCGATGAACCGCTGCCTTCGAGGCGGGACCGTGACCGTGACCGTGGCGCTGTAGCTACGACATTGTCGAAAATATAGCTAGAGGGCGGGCAGTGAAATCGTTGAGCGAGCTCAAAAATTGTTCTTTTGAAGCAGCCCGACAGGCCCCATAATATTGAGTTGATTCACCCGTTCCCTGACGATTGGTCAAGTGCAGAGTCAGGGCTCACAACACCCAGAAGGAGTAACAACATGGCATCAGTTAACAAGGTCATCATCGTCGGCAACCTCGGCCGCGATCCGGAAATCCGCTACATGCCGAGCGGCGACGCCATCGCCAACATCGCTGTGGCCACTTCGTATAAATCGAAGGACCGCAATACCGGCGAGCAGAAAGAGCTGACCGAATGGCACCGCATCTCCTTCTTCGGCCGCCTGGCTGAAATCGTCGGCCAGTACCTGAAAAAAGGTTCGTCGGTCTACGTCGAAGGCCGCCTGCAGACCCGCAAGTACACCGACAAGGATGGCGTCGAGAAGTACGCCACCGACATCATCGCCGAGAACATGCAGATGCTGGGCGGCCGCCAGGGCATGGGTGGCGACAGTATGGGTGGCGGCATGGGCGGCGGCATGGACGACGACTACTCGTCGGCCCCGCAGCGCCCGGCCCCGCGCCAGGCGCCGCCGGCCCCGGCAGCCCGTCCGCAGCCGAAACCGGCGCCGAACTTCTCGGACATGGACGACGACATTCCGTTCTAAGACCTGGCTCCTGGTCTTTTTGCCGATAGAAGCGCGCGTACCCTCGTACGCGCGCTTTTTTTATGGCTGAACTACCTGTCATCACAAGGTCGTGCGCACCCGGCTCCCCTTGTAAGGCACAGGCCCGGTCGGTGCGTTCGGAACGGGCGATCCGCCCTTCGGTTCCAGGCTGACGGCCGGCAGCGCGAGCAGGCCGAGCCCTTGCTGCGGCGTGCGCTCGGAATCCGCAGGCAGCTCATGCCGGCGCATCCCGAGACACGCGCCAGCGAAAGCATGCTCGAAGAGCTGAGCCGGAAAGCCCGGCGCCTGTAAGGGGCTGCGTCCTCGGCACGCTGTGCCTGTCCTTGGCTACTTGCCGATGATGCTCAGGATGTTCCCGTCCGGATCCTTCAGCCACGCCACCTTCATCTGTTGGCCGACGTGGATGTCGTCTTCCAGGCGCATGCCTTCCATCTGGTAGCGTTCGAAGACCGCGCCCTTGGCTTTCAGTCCATCGACGACCGTCTTGATCTCCACGCCGACGTCCCAGTTGATGGCCGTGGCCTGGTTGGTGCCGGCGAAGTCGGACTTGTACACGAAGATGCGCGACTTGCCGCTCCGGTAGCTCAGCACGTCGGGGCAATCGTCCCCGCCGTCTTCTTCCTCCAGTCCCAATACGTTGCTGTAGAACTCTTTTGCCTTGGCGAGGTCGCGCGTGGCGACGGTCGCGATCGCATCCACATGTGACAGCATGATGGCCTCCTCGGTTGGCCGGTCAGGGGAGCGGATAGCCTACCGCGATCGAATTTTGCGCAGCGCACCATTGCGGGTGCGCTGCGCAGCCGCTTATTCGTAGCGCAAGGCGTCGATCGGATGCAGGTTGGCGGCCTTGGCTGCCGGCATGATGCCGAACAGGATGCCCACCAGGCTGGAGAAGCCGAAGGCCATCGCGATCGCCCACCAGGGTACGAAGGCGTCCGGGAAATTCGGGATCAGCTTGGCCGCCCCGAAGCCGATCAGGTAGCCCAGCAGCAGGCCGACCAGGCCGCCCAGCAGCGACAGGGTGGTGGCCTCGATCAGGAACTGCATCAGGATGTGGTGGCGCTGCGCCCCCAGCGCCTTGCAGATGCCGATCTCGCGGGTGCGCTCGGTCACCGACACCAGCATGATGTTCATGATGCCGATGCCGCCCACCAGCAGCGAAATGCTGACGACGCCGCCCAGGACCAGGGTCAGGGTCGAGATGATGCTCTCGAAGGATTCCGACAGCTGCTGGGCCGTCTGCACCTTGAAGTCGTTGCGCTGGCCCGGCTTGAGATGGTGGGCCTGGCGTAGCAGCGAGGTCACCCGTCCCTGCACCGCGTCGATCTGCTCGATGTCGTCGACGGTGAAGCTGATCGAGATGTTCAGCTTGGTCGTGGTGCCCGCGATCACCTGGCCCACCGAGAACGGAATCAGGATGTAGTTGTCCTTGCTGAAGCCCAGGGACTCGCCCTTTTCCTCGGTGATGCCGATGATCTTGAACCATTCGCCGCCGATGTCGATGAACTGGCCCAGCGGGTCGCCCGTGAGGCGCAGGTTCTCCAGGGTCTTGCTGCCGACCACGGCCACCCGGCGGCGCGACTTGTCGTCGCTGGCGCGCAGGAATCGGCCCTGGGCCGGGAACACCTGGGCCGATTCCATGTAGGCCTCGGTCACGGCCATCACCTGGGTGAAGGTGGAGGTCGCGCCGGCGCGCACCGTGGTGCCGAAGTTGCCGAAGGGGGCGAACATGGGCGAGACGTTGCTGATGTCGTCGATGTGGGTGACGATGCGCTCGTAGTCGTTGAGACCGAGCACGTTCTCCTTGCCCTGCAGCGCCTCTTCGAAGGTCGTGTAGGCTTCGACCGTCAGGCTGTTCGAGCCCAGGCCCTTGAACTCCTTGCTGATCGACGCCGACAGGCCCTGCACGATCGACACCACCGCGATCACCGAGGCGACGCCGATGATGATGCCGAGCGAGGTCAGGAAGCTGCGGAAGCGGTGCGCATAAATGCTCTGCAGTGCGGAGCGGACGCTTTCGAGGAAACTAAGCATGGACTGCTCCCCGCGGACGGAAGCTGGTGCGCTCGGCGTTCATGACGTCGCTCTGCACGCGGCCGTCGGCCAGCCGCACGGTGCGCTTGCAGTGGGCGGCGATGTCCGGTTCGTGGGTCACGATGATCACGGTCTGGCCTTCGGCATGCAGGGTGTCGAACAGAGACATGATGTCGGCCGCGGTGGTCGAATCGAGGTTGCCGGTCGGCTCGTCGGCCAGCAGGATCGACGGTTCGCTGCACAGCGCGCGGGCGATCGCCACGCGCTGGCGCTGGCCGCCAGAGAGCTGGTTGGGCAGGTGGTCGAGCCGGTGTTCCAGGCCGACCCTGGCCATCGCCTCGGTCGCGCGGCGCAGCCGTTCGGCGGGACGCACGCCGCGGTAGATCAGGGGCTGCATCACGTTCTGGACCGCGGTGGCGCGGGTCAGGAGGTTGAAGCTCTGGAAGATGAAACCGATCTCCTCGTTGCGGGTGCGCGCCAGCTCGGCGTCGCTCATGCCGGCCACGTCGCGCCCGTTGAGGAAGTAGCGGCCGGTCGTCGGGGTATCGAGACAGCCGAGGATGTTCATCATCGTCGACTTGCCTGAACCGGAGGAGCCGATGAAGGCGACATAATCGTTGCGCGCGACCTGCAGGTCGATGCCGGCCAGCGCCGCGATCGTTTCACCGCCCATCTTGTAATGCTTGGTGATGCCTTCGAGCCGGATGAGTGGAGCTGCCGGCGTCATGTCGCGGCCGGCTTGGCCGCAGGCTTGGCCGCGACCTCGGATTGCGTGGCTTGCGCCGGCTTGGCGACCGGCGCCACGACGTCGCCCTGCTTCAGCTGGCGCAGGACCTTGTACGGGCCGATGATGACGGTCTCGCCGTTGGCCAGGCCGCTGCGGATCTCCTGCATGCTGTCGTCCGAGGCGCCGGTGGTCACGACGCGTTTTTCCGCCTTGCCGTCCTTGGCGACGTAGACCCAGCTTTCGGTCTTGATGTCGTTCTTCTTCTTGCCGTTCTTCTTGGGGCCTTCGGTCGATTCCTCGTTGTTGGTCAGGACCGCCTGCAGCGGCAGCGCGAGCGATTTGCCGTTGCTGGAGATGAACACTTCCGCGCGCACGCTCATGCCGGGACGCAGGGCCAGCTTCTTGGTGTCCAGGAGCTCGACCTTGACGTCGTAGTTGCGCGACTTCGAGCCTCCCTGGGCCGCCGCGGCCGGGTTCTGCTTGGGCGAGAGCGGAATCGACAGCACCCTGCCGGTGAGGGCGGTATCGGGATAGGCGGCGGTGGTGATCGCCACTTCCTGGCCCACCGCCACCTTGGCGATATCGGCTTCGTCGACGTTGACCTCGGTGAGCATGGTCGCCGTGTTCGCGATGGTCATCAGGGTCGAGCCGGCGATGCTGACCTGGCTGGCCACCGCGGTTTCGCCGACCTTGATGTCGAGCGCGGTGATGGTGCCCGAGATCGGCGCCCGCACCGTGGTTTTCGACAGGCGCTCGTTGGCCAGCTTCAGGGTCGCTTCCACCTGCTCCAGGCGCGAGCGGCTGTTGCGCAGGTCGATCTTCGCCGCGTCGAGCGCGAAGCGGGCGTCGTCGATCGCCGAGTCGGCCAGCATCTTCATCTTGTGCAGCTCGACCTTGCGCCGGTACTGGCTTTCCTGGTTCTGCACGCTCAGCTGCTGCTGTTCGATCGCAATGCGCTGCTGGCGCACCACGGCTTCCTGCTGAGCGACTTCGGCGCGGTAGGTCTGGTCGTCCAGGTGCAGCAGCAGGTCGCCTTTCGTGACCTGCTGGCCTTCCTTGACGTAGATGGTGCTGACCTTGCCGATGACTTCCGGCGACAGCATCACCTGCTCGTCGTACAGCAGGTGGCCCGAAGCCAGGATCGAGGACTTGATCTCGCGGTAGCCGATCTTGTCGGTTTCGACGTCTTTCGCCGGCCCGCTGCCGCGGATCAGCTTGGCGGCCACCGGGATGCAGAGCATCGCGACGATCGCCACTCCTGCCACAAGTTTTTTGTGTTTCATGCTGTCTTGCTCAGTGCGTATGCCAGCCAGGCGCCATAAAGGAGGACGGTCGGCACCAGGACCACGCGCAGGGCGCTGGCGCGCGAGGCGCCGGTCCATACCTGGTAGCCGATCACCGACAGGACCGTCGACCAGACGATCGGGATCGAGAGCGATTCCAGCACGCCGGCCATCGGGTGGCTTGCCTCGTAGTGGAAGATCATCTGGTTGAGCGTGGTCGGATTCAGCGCTTCATAGGGCATCTGGCCATTGGAGGCGAGCAGCATCTGCATGGCGCCCAGCGGGAGCAGCAGGATCATCGGCACCGAGGCCCAGGCGGACAGCGCGAAGCCTTTGCCGAAGCTCATGTCGCGGCCCGTGAACTTGCCCACGATGAGGTAGTACAGGCCGCCGATGAGGAAGGTCGCCAGGGTGCCGAAGACGGCGCCGACGAGACTCATCATCCCCATGGCCTGCTGGCCGATCGCCATGGATTGGCCCTGGGCGCGCGCCTCGGGATCGGCGATGGCTTCCATCATGCGCTCCTGCAGCCAGGGGTAGTCCACGAAGCCGAGGAAATACCACAGCATGACTGCGGAACTGGTGAGGCACAGCGTGATGGCCGGAAGCCAGGCCACGGGGCGGGATGCGAGCCGGGAAAACGTGGCGCTCGGTTCGTACAGCACGCTGAACAGGGCGCCAAGGGGGGAGGTCGTGGCAGGTGCCGATTTGTCAATCAATTCCATCGCGTTCTATTCAACTCCATCTTCCTGGGAAAGGCGCTTCGGACGAGCGCGCCCGTGAAATACTGCGATGGAAGATAGCATGCGAAGAAGCGGCTGCGCTATCGCCAGGCCCGATGGCGGAGCCGAATACTAGGAAAGTTGATAGGTATTCTTGACATGGCCGGTCCCGATTGTGTTGCAATCAGCGCAGTGCCGGGGTGGGGGCGGCCCCCTTGCCCGTGACGGCCCAGTAAATACCGCCCATCAGGTGCGCCAGGTACTGCGGGTCGCGGTACATCTCGCCGTTGTGCCCGAGCGTGGTCACGAACACGCGCCCCTTCTCCACCTGGTGATGCCAGGCGATCGGGTGGTCCTTGCCCATCGGTTCCGACACCTGTCCCGGCCAGATCTTGCGCGGATCGTAGCTCGATTCGTCCACGCCCAGCACCGTGTTGATCCTGATGTTGTAGGGATTGGTGGTGGTATAGAACTCGTCGCTCCAGATCCAGCGCTCCGGCAGCCCATAGGTGGCGGGGAAGCCCTTGTCGGCCACCGTGACCACCCCGGTCTGCAGCATCGGGTGCACGCCCACGCGGCGGCCCACCAGTTTTTCGTACCAGGGCCAGTTGTCCGGCGGCGTAATGGCCGCGCGGTGCACGACGATGGCGTTGCCGCCGGCGCGCATGTAGGCCTCGAAGTTCTGGCGCTGGGCCGGGTTCAGCTCCTCGCCGGGGGTGTTCATGAAGACCACCGCCGCGTAGCGGGACAGGTCGCCGTCGAAGGACTGGGTCTTGTTGGTCCAGTCGAACTCGAAGGCGTGCAGCTTGGCCAGCCGCTCCAGGCTGTCGCGCGCGATGGGTATGTATTCGTAGTGGTATTTGCTCGGCATGGCCAGCACCAGCAGCTTGAACTGGCTGTCGGCCCAGCTGTTAGGCGCCAGCGCCATCGAGGCGGCCAGGGCCAGCATGGTTCGTTTCATCGTGTCTCCTTGGGTTCTCGTCATGGCGCCGGCACGCCTTCCGGCTTGCGCTCGCCGCGCGGCACCAGCCAGCCGCCGTCGGCCAGCCAGTCGTTCAGGCGGTCCGGCCAGTGCTGCAGCGAGAGGCGCTCGCCGCGCTGGCCGACGTTGAAGGCGTGATCGGTATCGGCATACAGGTGCAGCTCGGCCGAAACGCCGGCCGCCACCAGTTGCTGGTACAGCGCCAGGGTCGGCGGCATGCAGCAGCTGTCGCGCGAGCCTGCCACCAGGAAGGCCGGCGGCGCATTGGCCGCATCCTTCGCCGGCACGCCCAGAGGACCAGGATAAACCAGCACCTGGAAGTCCGGCCGGGCACTCACGCTGTCGAGCGCATCGCGTCTGCCTGCGCGCGCCGGCTCCGGATTGTCCGCCACCAGCGACACCAGTTCGCCGCCCGCCGAAAAGCCCATCACGCCGATGCGTGCCGGATCGACGCCGTATTCTTCCGCATGGGCGCGCACCCAGCGCACGGCGCGGCGCAGGTCGGCGGCGGCATCGTTCTCGATCGAGTAGCCCGAGCCCTCGTCGCGCGCCAGCCTGTATTTCAGCACGAAGGCGGTGACGCCGATGCGGTTGAGGTTTTTCGCCGCCAGCATGCCTTCGTTCTGGAACACCAGCATGCGGTGGCCGCCGCCCGGCACGACGACCGCGGCGGCGCCGTTGGCGTGGCGCTGGTCCGCCTTCAGGACAGTCAGGGAGGGGTCGTGCACGTTGCTGAAATAGACCCCGTCCTTGACGGTTTCCGCTTCGCCACGGCGCTGCCCGGAACCAGGCGCGCCGTCCGGCCACAGCCTCACCACCGGTGGCGATGGCTGGGCCATGGCCGGCAGCGCCAGGGTCAGCGCCAGGGCGGCGCACAGGAGCAGGGCGCGCATCAGAGCTTCGCCGAGTACAGCGCGTGGTGGGTCAGGATGAACAGGGTGCGCTTGTCCGGGCCGCCGAAGATCAGCTGCAGCGGACGCTCGGGCACGTCGATGCGGCCCTTCTGCTTGCCGTCCTGGCCATACACGAAGACCTGGCCGTTGGCCACGTAGACGTCGCCGTCCGGACCCAGCACCGCGCTTTCACCGCCGCGGTCGGCGAGCTGCTTGAGCTGGGTGAGGCCGCCGCCCTGGGTGACCACGCCGCTGAAGGTGCGGTTTTCCGAGCCGTTGGTGAACACCACGCGCTGGCCCACCGGGGCCGTGACGAAGCCGTAGGCCTGGAGCGAATCGGCCCAGCGCCAGCCCAGGTGGTCGGCCGGGCCCTGGCGCAGTACGCGGTAGGCCGGCAGTACCAGGCTGCCGTCCGGCGACACGTATTCGTTCGCCTTGGGCAGGGCCACGTCGCGCGCGAACATCTCGGCCAGGGTGGTGAATTCGTAGGTATCGAAGTTCAGCTGGTCCTTGAATTCGCCGTTCTGCCAGAAGTTGACGGGGATCGCCACCTTGGCGCCGGCGCGCGGGGCCACAGGCGTCGGCTTGATCATGGTGAGTGCGCTGCCCGGCGCGCCCGGCTTGAACGCATAGACCGTGGCCTGCGGGCCGTAGGAGGACATCACCATCAGGTTGCCGCTGTTGTCGATGGCCAGGTTGACCGGATCGTGCGGAGCGTCGCGCACCACCAGCAGGCCCTGGTCCTTGCTCCAGCTGTAGATGCGCTTCCAGTAGCGGTCCACGAAGTACAGCTTGCCGCTGGCGTCGACGGCGGCGCCGGCGATGGAATAAAAGCCGTCCTCCAGCTTGTCGACCTTGCCCAGCGCGGCGGGGGCCTTCGTTTGCTTGCCGCTGTAGTCGAACACGGCGAACTCGCGTTCGCGGATATCGAGCTTGTTGCTGACGTCGCGGATCGCGTTCTCGTAGGCGTACTTGTTGGCGCGCAGGTAGGTGGCGCAGCCGTTCTCGTCGCAGGTGGCGAAGCCGCTCTCGCCGTTGACGTGCACGTTGCGGAAGCGGATGTCGCTCGAGTTGCTGATCAGGACCGCGGCCGGCATCGGCTTGTAGGAACGGGTCACGCGGTAGCCGTGGTAGTTCGCGAACAGCAGGTTTTTCGAATTGCGGATCTCGAGCGAGACCGCGTCGGCGCCGTCGCGGATTTCTTCCTCGGTCTGGGGCGCCAGGAATTCCCAGTTCTCCACGCCGTCGAGCACGATCTCGGCGCGCACGTGGTGCTCGGCCGACAGCTCGTAGACCTTGCCCGGGGTCTTGGTATTCGAGACGTAGAAGCCCGCCTGCGCGTAGCCGCTGGGCGACCAGATCGCGTTGAAGGTGCCGCCCCCGCCGTCCGTGACCCATACGCTCGGGTACTGGCGGTCCCAGTGGGCGGTGGTGTCGAACTTGGCGTCTTTCTTGTACGGGTCGTTGCGGCTCCCGTCATACAGGCGGGTGCCGTGGCCGCCCTGGATGCGCACGTCGTCCACCAGCGAATGCTCGCCGGCGCGCCACATCAGGGCCACCGCGCGCGGGTTCACCTCGCCGGTGGCCAGGCCGATGCCGGACACGATGGCGTCGCCGCCGCGCGCGCTCTCTAGCAGCGGCACCGGGGTGTCGATGCCCTGGAACTTCGGCGAGCCGTTCGGGATCATGAGCTGGGTCAGGCCCGGGTGCAGGGCGATGATGACCGTGTCCGGTTTCAGGCGGATGGTATCGTTGACCACATAGAAGCCCAGCGGCAGGTAGACCACGCGGCTGCTGTCGATCGCCTTCTGGATGGCGGCGGTGTCGTCGGTGCGGCCATCGCCGAGCGCGCCGAACTTGCGCACGTTGGCCCATTCCTTGGTCGAGGGCAGCGGGCGCAGCGCGCGCGCGGCGGTACGCTTCGAAGGAATGGCCGCGGTCTTGTAGTTGGTGGCGAACTGGCCCGGCTCGCCCATCTGCTTCACCGTCATGCCGTAGTTGAATTCGCTGACCTGGTAGTCGCGCCCCTTGCCCGGCAGGGTCTTGCCGCTGTCGCGGAAGCGCGCGAAGGTCGGCACGTTGCGCGCGATGGCCTTTTCGAAGCCGACCTGGGTATAGACGTTGTCCTCGTTGCTGACGATGACGGCCGCCTTGCTGACGTTCTCGAAGCGCACATCCTTGCCCCACAGCCAGTCGCCATAGCCGCGGTTGATCTCCACGCCCACCGGGGTGTTCCTGATCTCCGTATTGATCATGGTGAGCCCGGCCTCGTGCTCGCGGATCGCGGCGTCGCGCTGGCCCTCGAAGGTCGAGTCCATCAGGGTGAACTGCCAGGCCGGCGAGGTCTTCTCGGCCAGGATGCCGTAGCGTCCGCCGTAGAAGCGCAGGTTGAAAGCCACGTTGCCCACCTGGTAGACGCCGGCCAGGCCGGAGCCGATGTGGAAGTCGATGTGGCTCAGGTTCGAGTGCTGGGCCGTGTGCATGCGCACCGCCGCGGCGGCCGGGTTGCCGTCCTTGATCTCGAAGTCGACGTTCGACAGCGCCGAGTAGAAGGTGGACGAATTCGCATTGCGCACGTTCTCGCTGAAGGGGACGGCGCTGGGCACCGGCATCGGCACCTTGCCCACGGTGTACTGGTCGCCACCGGTGAAGATGACCATGTTGGCCACGCCCTTCTGGAAACCCGGGGTGTTCGGCGCCAGCAAGAACACGGGACGGGTGGGGCCCACGCCATAGACGCGCACGGCCAGGGGGATCAGGATCGAGCGGGTGATGCGGTAGCGGCCCGAGGGCAGGAAGACCACGCCGCCTTCGCCCTTGTTGGCGGCCTGGTTGATGGCCTCCTGGATGGCGGCGGTATCGTCGGCCTTGCCGTCGCCCCTGGCCCGTACCACGACCGACTTCGGGTCTTCGGGCATGGTCTGGTAGGCGGACACCGAGGCGGCCGATGCGGCGCCGCAGAAAAGGAATACGGCGAGGGCCAGCGCGGGGCGGGCGGGGAAGGTCATTTTCATTGTTATATCCTCATCAGACGAACAGCGACAGGAGCAGTACGAACAGCAGGCCCACCACCCCGACCAGGGTCTCCATCAAGGTCCAGGAGCGGAAGGTATCCCGCAGCGACAAACCAAAATATTCCTTGAACATCCAGAAGCCGGAATCGTTTACGTGGCTGCACATCAGGCTGCCCGCGCCGATGGCCAGCACCATCAGGTTCGGATCGACGCCCGAGCTCTGCACCAGGGGCGCCACGATGCCGCCCGCCGTGACCCCGGCCACCGTGGCCGAACCGAGGCAGATGCGGATCAGGGTGGCGACCACCCAGCCCAGCACCAGCGGCGGCACCGGCAGCCCGGCCAGCCGGGCGCCCAGGTCCGCGCTCATGCCCGATACCACCAGCACCTGCTTGAGCGCGCCGGCGCCGGCGATGATGAGCAGGATCGGGGCGATCTCGCGCATCGCCTCGGCCGGGCCCTGCATCACCTCGGAAAAGCGCTTGCCGCGTCCCAGGCCCAGCGTGAAGATCGCGACCACGTACGACAACAGCATCACGACCAGGGGATTCGACAGGACGGCCAGTGCCCCGTTCAGGTCCGGGCGTGCCATCGTGAGCAGGGTGGTGGCCGCCAGCAGCACCACCGGCAGCAGGGCGGTGGCGAAGCTGTTGAAGACGCCCGGTAGTTCCGAGTCCGGCACCTCGGAGGCGCGGAACACGCCGGCCGGCTGGGCGCGGATGTGGCGCAGCGACATGGCGAACACCGGCCCGGCAATGATGAGGGTCGGAATGCCCACCACGATCCCGTACAGCAGGGTGGCGCCCATGTCGGCCTGGATCGCCGACACCAGGGCCACCGGCGACGGATGCGGCGGCAGGAAGCCGTGCGCGATCGACAGGCCGGCCAGGAGCGGAATCGCGAGCGCCACCGCCGCCCGTCCCGACTGGGTGACCAGCGAGAAGATCAGCGGCACCAGCAGCACGAAGCCGACGTTGTAGTAAAGCGGGATGCCGACCACGAAACCGGTGATGGTCAGGGCCACCGGCAGGCGCGACGGCCCCAGCCCCGCGATCAGGCAGGTAGCGATGCGGCGTGCGGCGCCGCTGTCGGCGATCAGCTTGCCGAACACGGCGCCCAGGCAGATGATCACCACCAGGGAGCCCAGCAGGTCGCCGATGCCTTTTTCGATGGCGCCCGGGATGTCCTTGGGCGGCACCCCCAGCAGGAGGGCGGCGACGAGCGCCGCCACCACGAAGGCCAGCAGGGGCTGTACCTTGCCCCAGGCGATCATGATGGTCAGCAGGCCCACCGCCAGCAGTACGGAAACGATATTCCACACGGCCGGCTCCCGCTCAGTGGTTGTAGCGCAGGCCTACGCGGTAGGTGCGGCCCACCACGTCGTACAGGGCCGGGTTGATGCCGAAGCTGGCGTTGGTCTGGGGTGCGCCGACCGGGTCGCGGTCGGCGATGTTGTCGATCTTGAAGTAGAACTGCAGCTGCTTCGAGAGGTTGTAGCTGCCCCCCAGGTCGACATAGGTCGCGCCCTTCATCTTGTTGTCGTAGATGGTCGGATGGATCAGGGTCGACACCGGGCAGCCGGTCTGGCACTCGATGAAGTCGTTGCGGTAGGTGCCGTCGCTGATCCAGCGCTCGGTCAGGGTCAGGCTCAGCTTGTCGTGCTCCCAGGTCTGCTGCGCCAGCACCTTCCACTTCGGCGTATTGCCCATGTTCGAGCCGGCCGAGTCGACCGGGATGGTGCCGATCACGCCGGAATCGGTGATGTAGTGCAGGTTGCGCGTGCCCAGGGCGCGGAAGGTGAAGCGGCCCGGCAGGTTCAGCTTGTCCAGGCTGGTGCGGTAGGCCGTCTCGACGTCGAAGCCCTTGGTCTTCAGCGACGCCAGGTTGAAGTTCTGGACCGTGACGTAGTTGTTGCCCGGGCTGTTCAGCACCATGGCGGAGCAGATTTCCTGGTTGCCGGCCACGCACAGGTCGACTTCCTGCTGGATCGTCAGGGCCGAGATCACGCCCTTGACCTCGATGTCGAAGTAGTCGAGCGAGACCGAGAAGCCGGGCGCCCACTTCGGCTGGCTCAGCACGATGCCGAAGGAGTTGTTGCGCGCCACTTCGGGACGCAGGTTGGTGTTGCCGACCGTGCGCTCCTGGACGCTGATGGTGTTGCCCTGGTACTGGACCACGTTGTTGACCACCAGCGGCGCCGCATACAGTTCGCTCAGGTTGGGGGCGCGCACATCCTTCGAGGTCACGCCGCGCAGGCGCAGGCCGTCGACCGGCGTCTGCCAGCTGGCGCCCAGCTTCCAGGTGCCGACGCTGCCGGCGGTGCTGTACTTGGTCTCGCGGTCGGCTAGGTTCAGGTTGGCCTCGCCCCAGGCTTCATTCTTGAACAGCGGGACGTTCAGTTCCAGGTAGGCTTCGCGCACGCTGTATTCGCCCTGGCCGTTGTGGTAGTTGCCCGCATACCAGTTGTTGCCGACCGTGGTGTTCAGCAGCGGGTCGGCCGGGTAGTAGGCGTTGTTGGGCGACTCGGCCCACACGCCGTTGCCGTAGGCGTCGCCGCGCACGCGGTATTTCTCGCGGCGGTACTCGGCGCCGGTGGCCAGCGAGATCGGGCCGGCCCAGCCCTCATGGACTTCGCCGTTGATGTTGAAGCTGGCCACGTCCTGGCTCTGGGTGGTGCGCTGGCGCGGGCCCTGTTCCGGCGCAATGTAGCGCCAGGCCGCCGGATCGATCGGATTGTTGCCGATGATGTTGAGCGGGACGCAGCCGGAGGCGCGCGCCAGCGGATTGCGGCAGGCGATCGTGCCGTCCGGCAGGCGCACGGCGTCGATGGCGGCGTTGTAGCGGGCGTTGAGGGTGATGTCCTTGACGTCGATGTTGGTCTTGTTCTCGCCGTGGGTCACATACGCGTCGTAGCGCCAGTCCTTGCCGAAGGCGCCGAACTTGCCTTCCGCGCCGAGCACGAAGCGGCGCTGGGTGCGGGTCGGGTGCACGTTGATATTCGCCGGGAAGATGGCGTTCGCGGTGCCGTACTGGAAGCTGGTGATGTTGTTCTGGGCGCAGGCGGCCACGATCGAGGCCGGCAGGAAGGGGTTGGCGCACTGGATCGTCAGGTTGGCGTTCTTGGCCGCGCCCGGATTGGGCGAGAAGTGCGAGGCCACCTGGCCGTAGTTGGCGGTGAAGTAGAGCTGGTGGTCCGGCGTCAGGTCGTAGGACATGCGGGTGTAGGCCACCTGGCGCTTGAAGTTCATCGCCAGGTTGGTGCCCGCGCCCACGCTGCCGCTCAAGTCGCCGCCGATGCAGAAGGGATTGACGCAGTTGGTGACGGCGCCGGTGCCGGTCGGGCGGCCGTTGGAGCCGTACTGGAAGGGGAAGGGCACGCCGCCGTCGCCGAAGGCGGTGCCCTGCAGCGGGCCGTTGGTGATCAGGCCGTACTTGGAATACTGGTACTGCTGCGCCTCGCGGATCACGCGGTATTGCGGCAGGCCGTCGCCGGTCTGGTTCAGCGGACGCACCGAATAGGCCACGTTGTCGTACCAGGTGCGGCCGTTGGCGGCGTCCGGTCCGAAGCCGGGCGACTCGATGCCGTTTTCCTTGGTGAACTCGCCGCTGACGGCCACGTGGAAGCGGTCGTTCAGGAAGCCGCGGCCCCAGGCCGCCTGCACGGTGGCGCCCTTGTCGTCGTCGTACTTGGTCTGGCCGCCCTGGACGTTGGCCTTGAAGCCGGTGAAGCGCTTGTCGGTGACGAAGTTGACCACGCCGCCGACGGCGTCCGAGCCGTAGGATGCCGAGGCGCCGCCGGTGACCACGTCCACGCGCTTGACCAGCAGCTGCGGGAACTGGCTGACGTCGGTGACGCCGGTGACGTTGGCGCCGACCACGCGCTGGCCGTCGAGCAGGGTCAGGGTCCGGATCGTGCCCAGGCCGCGCAGGCTGAGCGAGGACAGGCCCTGGATGCCCGAGCTGGTGCTGTTGGTGCTGGTGGTGCGGCCGGTGCTGCCCTGCAGGGCCGGCAGTTCGGTCAGGGTGTCGAACAGGTTGGGCTTGGCCGCCTTTTCCAGGTCGGCGCTGGACAGGCTGGTGGTCGGCGTCGGCTGGCTGAAGCCGCGTGCGACGATGCGCGAGCCGGAGATCCGGACCACGTTGGTGTCGGCGGCCACGGTCGGCACGGCGGGGGCGGCCAGCGGTGCTTCCGGCGCCGCCGCGGTTTCGGTGGCCGGAGCCGCCGGCACCGCATCTGGCTGGGCCTGGGCATGGGCGCTGGAAGCCAGCAGGTAGCAGGCGCTGGACACGGCCAGGCTGACGAGGGTCCTTTGAACAGGGGTACGCATATTGTCTCCTTTTGTTATTCAATCGGCGCGCCGCCTCGATGCGGGCGGCTGCGCCAGGGGTGCGACGTGTTGCGGGTGCAGACCCCCGCGCTCAAGTGCCGGTGATGCGCTCGACCAGGGTCGAAGGCGCCAGCGTGATGTCCAGGACCATGCCGGCCTCGTCGTCCTGGAGCGGTTCGAGGATGCCCAGCTGGCTCTCCAGCAGGGACGGCGGCATGTAGTGGTCCGCGCGCTGCTGCATGCGCGCGGCGATCAGTTCGCGCGGGCCCGACAGGTGCACGAATTGCAGGGCCGGATCGGCCTCGCGCAGCAGGTCGCGGTAGCGCCGCTTGAGGGCGGAGCAGGACAGGACCAGGCCCTTGCCCTGTTGGCGCGCGCGCCGGATCTCGGCCGCCAGGGCCTGCAGCCAGCCGGCGCGGTCGGCGTCGTCGAGCGGCACGCCGGCCGACATCTTGGCGACGTTGGCTTCGGGATGGAAGGCGTCGCCTTCGAGGAAGGGCACGCCGCAGGTGTGGGCCAGGGCGTTGCCGATGGTGCTCTTGCCGCAGCCGCTGACACCCATGATGACCCAGCGGGTGGTGCTGCCCTTGCGGGGTGGAAGTGAATCGCTTGCCATGTTTAGTCTGGTCTCCGAAGGACTTACGTTAGCGCTATCATTATTTTAGGTAAGTTTTCAACAAGCCCGCGAATTTGTAAACATGCGATTTGTGTTGCATTGCAACATAGCGCGCGGTCTCTGGACAGGCTTTTCAGAGAACGGTCATCCATGGGAAAGCGGGGTTTCGCTCAGCGGTAAGCACCGCATTTTGATAGCGCTAACAATATCGCATCGCAGCATGGAAAGTTGGATGTGGTGTTTACGACACGTATTTTCCATTGCGCGGAGCTGGCTTATCGTGAAGGCCTGGATCGCATTAGAAGGAGGACACATGCGGCGCATCTATCGCTGGCATACCGTGGAAGGGGGCGGCACCGAGCACCTGGCGCTCGACCTGTCCCTTGACGGCATCGTGGCCGAGGGGGTGGTGGTCGGTCCGGTGACCGGCGTGCTGTTCGAGGGCGAGCCTTTCGGCTGCATCTACCGTGTGCGCTGCGACCCGGACTGGCGCGTGCGCGAGCTGGCACTGCGCGTCGGCGGCGGTCCGTCGCTGGCGCTGGCGGCCGACGGCGAGGGGCACTGGACCGACGGCGCCGGCGCGCCGCTGCCCGCGCTGGACGGCTGCATCGACGTCGATCTGGCCTGCAGCCCTTTCACGAATACCTTGCCGATCCGGCGCCTGGGCGAGGCCCTGCGCGAACGCCAGGCGATCCGGGTCGCGTTCATTGCCTTCCCGGGACTGGAACTCAAGGCCTGGCCCCAGCTCTACACCCGGCTCGACGCCGGACGCTACCTGTTCGAGAGTCCGGAACATGATTTTCGCGCCGAGATCGAGACCGACGAGGATGGGCTGGTGCTGCGCTATCCCGGCCTGTTCACCCGGCGCGGCGCCTGAGCAAGACACGACCGGGTGGGCGGCGGCGCCTTCGGATGGGAGATGGCCGGCGCGTCGCCGCGCGGGCAACAATCTGCCTCCCAAGGAGGATGCAATGAACAAGACGCTTCGCCACAGCGCGGCAGCATGCATGGTGCTGTGCGCCGCTTCCGCGTGCGCGCAGGCCGATCTACAGGTATATGGACGGTTGAACGTGTCCGCCGAAATCGTGCGCAATGGGCAGGAAGGCCGCCAGGCCCGCATCGCCAACAACCGCTCGGTGCTGGGCCTGCGCGGCAGCGAGGACCTGGGCGGCGGCCTGAAGGCGCTGTTCCAGGTCGAGGGTACGCTGGCGCCCGATACCGGCGCCGGCGAGATCGCGCGGCGCGACACCCGCATCGGCCTGGAAGGCGGCTTCGGCACGCTCTTCCTCGGCCACTGGACCACGGCCTACACCGGCGCCACCTCCGGCCTCGATCCCTTTTATCCGACCACGGCCGGCTACATGAGCATCCTCGCCAACGGCGCCGCGCCCTCGACGGACAACAGCGGCAACCTGGCTTCCTTCGACCGGCGCCAGGCCAATTCGCTGCACTACTGGAGCAAGCCTTGGCAGGGTCTGAGCCTGCGCCTGACGCATGGCGTGAACGAGGAACGTCCGGCGGGCGGCGCCAGGCCCGCACTGCACTCCGCCGCGCTGCTGCTGGAACGGGATGGGTGGCAGGCGGTGCTGGCCCACGAGCGTCATCAGGACTACCAGGGGCCGGGAAGCCGCGACAGCGGCACCAAGGCCGCGCTGGCCCATGCCTTCGGCGCGACGCGGGTGGCCTTGGTCGTCGAAAGACTGGAATACGGACTCGCGGCCGGGAAGCTGGCGCGCAACGCGGCCTACCTGTCGCTCAGCCACCAGCGGGGCGCGCTGGGACTGCGTGCGGGACTGGGCTGGGCGGACGACGGCAAGGGTGCGGCGGGCAGCCGGATCGGTTTCGTGCGCGGCGGGGAGGAAACCGGCGCCTTGCACCTGACCTTGGGGATGGATGTGGCGCTGTCGAAGCGCAGCGGCGTCTACGCCTATGTCACGCGCCTCGACAACGAGGCCGCGGCGGCCTACGACTTCGCCATCAACGGCCTTGGCCAGGCGCCCGGCGCCACGCTCAGGGGCGCGGCGCTCGGGTTGCGGTACGCCTTCTGATCAGGCGCGGCGGCGCAGGCTGGCCAGGCCGAGCAGGCCCATGCCCAGCAGGGCCAGCGACCCCGGTTCAGGCACGTCGGCCGGCACGCCGTCAAAGGCGATTTCGTTGGCCAGCAGCTGGATGGTGGCGCTGCCCGGGTAATCGGCCCAGTCGTAGCCATTGACCCAGACGAAGCCCGCGCCGACCGCGCCGCCGACGATTGCGGCGTTGTTGCCGTTGCGGGTCGCGTACACGGTGCCATTGCCCAGGCTGCTGAAGTGCTGGAAGAACTGGGTGGCGTTGTCGTCACTGTACTGGGCGCCCAGCGCGTGGCCGAGGCCGGCGGCGGCGCCGGCGTCGGTGAACACGACGTTGCTGACGGCTGCATCCCAGGCATCCGAAGCGACGCCGCCGAGCAGGTGCATGCCGTAGCTTGCCGAGGTCCATTCGGTGATCAGCTTGCCGCCAGCGTTGATGAAGATTTCCAGGTCGGCATTGCCGGTACGGTCGCGGCCGAGGATGACGGTGTTCACATTGGCCAGCGCGCCAACCGACAGGCTTTCCAGGTCGAGCACGGTATGGCCATGCTGGCTCAGGGCCTGGATCGACGCCGAACTCGGGTAGGTGCCGTAGACGCCGATCACATCGGCCTGGGCGGTGGTGCTGGCGAACAGCGCTGCGACAGCGGCGGCGGCAAAGAAGCGTTTCATGGTTTTCCCTGGTTTTGTCGAATGTCTTATGCGGTGGGCTAGGCCACCATCTTGTCGGGTTACCATAAAGCAGGTTTCATGCCTGATGGAAATAATATTGTTAAATCAAGGCCTTATGCTTCCGGACGGCCACTGTCTTTACCTCCATGTAAAAAATTCCGACAGGAAATTAACACTGTCCGGCTGAGTTGCCCCGCTAATCGCTGGGATAGCGCAGGCCGATCTGCTTGCGGATCGTGTCGAGCAAGCCCATCAGGCTGAGCGTCTCCTCATGCGTCATCAAGGGATGCTCGATCCATCCTTCGCGCAGGCAGCGCCCGGCCTCGATCGCCTCGTGGGTATAGCCGTTGCCCAGGTAGGGCGTGGGAATCGTGCGTGCGCTGCCGTCGGCCAGCTCGACCGTGACCTGGGTGGCCAGGTGGAACATGCGGTGCATGCGAACACGGCCTTTGGTACCCGACACCAGCAGCTCGCAGCCCGAGCGGGCGCGCAGCGAACAGCTGCACACCGACAGCGTCCCGCCCGCGTGCTTCATGGTGAAGGCGGTGCTCAGGTCGACGCCGGTCTCGCCCATGATCGCCTGGGCCTGCACCGCGCTCACCTTGCCGAGCAGGGCGCAGGCGATCGACAGCGGATAGATGCCCAGGTCCAGCAGCGCGCCGCCGCCCAGTTCCAGCTTGTTGACGCGGTGTTCGGGGTCTTGCGTGGCCGAGAAGCCGAAGTCGGCATGCACCTGGGTCACCGTGCCGATCTCGCCGGATGCGATGATGCGCTTCACTTCCGCCAGCGCCGGCATGAAGCGTGTCCACATCGCCTCCATCAGGAACAGGTTCTTGGCGCGCGCCAGCGCCACCACCTCGCCCGCCTCGCGCCGGTTCATGGCGAAGGGCTTTTCGCACAGCACGGCCTTGCCGCCGCGCAGGGCCAGCACCGCGTTCTCGGCATGCATCGTATGCGGGGTGCCGATGTAGATGATGTCGATGTCCGGCGCCAGCGCCAGCTCGCCGTAGGAACCGTAGGCCGCGATCTCCGCTTCTGCTCCGCATTCAGCGGCGAAGGCGTGCGCGCTTTCCTTGCTGCGCGAGCCCACCGCCGCCAGCACCGCGCCCGGCGCGTCGCGCAGGCCCGCGGCGAAATCGTGGGCGATGCGGCCGGTGCCCAGGATGCCCCACCTGATCGCTCTTTCCATCACAGCTCCGTCACCTTGAGGTAGTCCTTCAGCGCCGCCACCACCATCGCGTGGTCCTCCGCGCCCGGCAGGCCGGAGACGGTGATGGTGCCGACCTGGCCGCTGCCCTTGATCACGATCGGGAAGGAGCCGCCATGGGCCGCGTACTCGCGAGGATCGAGGGCGGGGATGGCGTCGTGGTCGCCGCCCGCCAGGCGCACCTGGTTGTGGACGTAGAAGGAACTGTGGCCGGTGCGGTTGACCAGGTTGCTCTTGCGGCGGATCCAGTCGCTGTTGTCGCGCGAGGTGCCGTTCATGCCGTGGGCGAACAGCACGGTGCCGTTGCGGGCGATCTCCACCGACACCGCCTTTTTACTGGCGCGCGCCATGTCGATCAGCTTGAGGCCGATCTCGAGCGCGATGTCGTTGTCGAAGCGCTCGAACTGCAGCAACTGTTCCTGGCGCTGCAGGACCTCGAGGGGAACGGGGGAGTCGGTCATGGCGATGGTCCTTGGCTTTGGCGTGAATTCGGACAGCGCCGCGCTCACGTAGACGAGCGGCGCGTTCCAGTTGATGGCGACCTCGTTGGCGGCGTAGCTGCAGCCATGGTCGATATAGGACAGCGCGGGCAGGGCGCTCGGGTAGGACACCGGGCAATCCTTCTTGTCCTGCTGGCCCGGATTGGGTCCGCCGGCCAGCCAGCCCGGGACCGGCGCGTCGACCCCGTCGGCCATCGAGGGCCGGTGGTGCGGATGCAGGGTGGGGCGGGCACCGAAGCCGGTGACGAAGGAATAGCCGGTGGCGTTGCGCCCCAGGACATAGTCGAGCGCCGATTGCGCGGCCAACAGGTAATCCTGGGTGCCGTTCAGGCGGTAGGCCTGGAGCAGCATCATGGCCTGGTTCAGGACCACCGCATTGCTGCCCCAGACCATCTCGGATCCCTTGATCGGCACGCGGTAGCCGGACGAACGCCATTCCTGCACCAGTTGCCGGGCCAGCCCGTCCAGGCGGCTGGCGGCCAGGGCGGCATCGGGCGCTTTGAGGCGCTCGCGGTGCTGGGCCAGCGACATCCAGGCCAGGCCGCGCACGTCGCTCCACGACGGCGCGGTGGCCGCCACGGTCTCGGGACGCAGCGCCTTGTGATAAATGTCCTTGCCGGTAGCGATGTAGAGTTCGGCCGCGGCCCAGGCGAATTCGTCCTCCAGGTGGGCGTCGCCATACTCGCCGGTGACCACGCCGGGTGGATTCTTGAACACGGCAGCGGGATGGGCGGCGGCCCACTGCCAGGCGCGTTCGGCGGCCGCCAGCATTTTCTTCGACATGCCCGGCCACCGCTGGTCATGGTTTGCCAGCACGCGGCTGGCGGCGGCCATGGTGGCGGCGAAATTCAAGGCCGCCGCCGTGCCCTTGGCCACCACGTAGCGCGGCGCCTTGCCCACCGCATGCGGCATGACCATGCCGTCGAAGCGCAGGTTGGTCAGCTTGTGGTAGACGCCGCCGTCCAACGGGTCCTGCATGCTGAGCATCCACTCGAGGTTCCACATCGCCTCGTCGAGGATGTCCGGCACGCCGTTGCCGGATTCCGGGATGCCGACGTCCTGGCGTGCGAACCATTGCGGGAAGTGTTCGAGCGCGGCCAGCAGGGTATAGGTCGAAATGCCTGAATTGACCACGTACTTGTTGTAGTCGCCGGCGTCGTACCAGCCCTTGGGACTGGACAGCACCGTGCCGGCCGGACGCGCTGTGGATGCGGCCGAGGCATGCACCAGCACCTTGTCGTCAGGGTGGCCCGCGGGACGCGCCCACCGGCCCGCATGCTTCGGCTCGAGCGCGATGCCCGCGCGGTTCAGGTAGAAGGCTTTCAGGGCCGCGCTGTTGAGGGCGCGGTAGCCGTCCTGGGCCACCGTGAAGGGATCGGACAGCGGCAGGCCCTCGACCTTGAGGCGGTAGGCGCCTGGTTTACTCAGCCAGGAAAAGTCGGCCACGCGCACGGTCTCGCCCGAAGGGGCCCAGCTTGTTGCCGCGCCCAGTTTGCCGGCGAAGGCCGGCTTGCCGTCGGCGCCGATCACCTCGAAGCGTTCGGCGGTCCCTTGCGGCACGACGGCCAGCTTCTGCGACTGGGGCAGGAAGCCGAGCTGGTTGAGCTTGATGGTATTGGTCTGGGCCCCGGCGGCGCCGGCCAGCAGCAGCAGGAAAGGGAATGGGAGGGTCGGCAGCTTCATGCCGGCACCGCCTTTCCGTTCGCATCCAGCGCCGGCGCGCTGCCGTCGTCGTGGTGGAAGGGGGCGAACCAGGTGGCCAGGAAGGACGGGATGGTGGCGACCATCACGAACACGAAGTAGCTGACATAGCCCATCATCTCCTGCAGGTGGCCGCTGACCACGCCGGTGACCAGGTTGCACAGGCCCATCAGGCCGGTGCCGAAGGCGTAATGGGTGGTGGTGTACTTGCCCGGCGCCAGCTGCTGCATCAAATAGATCATGAAGCCCACCGCGCCGAAGCCGAAGAAGAACTTCTCGACCACCACGCCGAGCGTGATCAGCATCAGGCTGGAAGGCAGGTAGATGCTCATCACCAGGAAGGCCGCGTTCGGGATGTTGATCGCGCAGCACAGCACGAACAGGGTGCGCTTCAGGCCACGCCTGGCCACATACAGGCCGCCCAGCAGGGAGCCGAGCAGCACCGCCGCCAGGCCATAGGTGCCGTAGATCAGGCCCAGCATCTCGTTGGACAGGCCGAGGCCCCCTTTCGCCGCCGGATCGACCATGAAGAAGGGACCGATCTTTTCCAGGAAGCCCACGCTCAGGCGGAACAGGAAGGCGAAGGCGATCATGCGCCACACGTCGCGCTTCTGGAACAGGGTGACGAAGGCGTCGAGCAGGATGCGGCCCGCGTCCTTGACGCTCGATGGCGTGTCGGCGGCGCGCGCGCCTTCCGGCATGACCCGCCAGTGCCAGGCCGCCATCAGCAGCGTGATGGCCCCGACCAGCAGGAAGATGATGCGCCAGGACTCGATCCAGTCCGGCCCAAAGACCTTGGGATCGTGGCCGAACACCGTGGTGTGCAGGTAGCCGCTCAGGAATACCATGCCGCCGGCGGCGACGATGGGACCGATGTTCCACGACAGGCTCTGGATGCCGCAGTACAGCGACTGCGAACGCGCGTCCAGCGAGGTGACATACACGCCGTCGCTGGCGATGTCCTGGGTGGCGCCGATGAAGGACAGGGCGAAGAAGATCGCCATCAGGAAGCTCATGTAGCCCGGCAGCTCCATCAGCAGGGCCACGCCGGCGAAGCCGGCGCCGATCAGCATCTGGGCGCACAGCACGAAGAACTTTTTGGTGCGGTACATCTCGACGAAGGGCGCGAACAGGGGCTTGATGGTGTAGGCCAGGATCAGCAGGCTCGAATACTGGGCCGCGCGGCCGTTGTCCATGCCCAGGTTCTTGAACATGATGGCGGTGACGCTGGTGAGCATCACGTAGCCGAGCGCCATCGTGAAGTAGCCGGTCGGCACCCACAGCAAGGGAGAAGCGGAAGGTTTAGCAGGATGCATGTTCGCCTCGCGGGGTGTGGTGGCTGCTAGCGCGTGCCATGCCGCGCGCCGGCTGGGCGGGCGGGGTGTGCGCGAGATGATCGGCCAGGATGCTCGAGGCGCCCAGCAGCGCGGGGTAGGGCGCGGTGATCAGGAAGGTCGGGATCCGCGCCGTGAAGCCTGAAAAGCGGCCCTTGGTTTCGAAGCGCGCGCGGAAGGGCGAGGCGGCGAAGTAGTCGCCCAGGCGCGGCACCACGCCGCCGCCGATGTAGATGCCGCCATGGGCGCCGAGGGTGACGGCGAGGTTGGCCGCCACCGTACCGAGCATGGCGCAGAAGCAGTCGACG
Organism: Massilia sp. DD77; assembly: GCF_036961685.1. Lineage (NCBI taxonomy): Bacteria > Pseudomonadati > Pseudomonadota > Betaproteobacteria > Burkholderiales > Oxalobacteraceae > Massilia > Massilia sp. DD77. The sequence continues at coordinate 58,352 of NZ_JBAMDH010000028.1, read as the reverse complement.
GTCTCGCGGCACAGGGCGTCTTCGGCTTCCAGCGCGCGCGCCACGATATCGGACGGCGCCAGCGACAGGTCGGCCGCCGCGCCGCGGCTGACCGCCAGCGCCTCGCGGATCAGGGCCAGGCCCGGGCCGGAGACGAAGCGCTCGGCCGATACATGGTCGAAACGCCGCCAGCAGTAGCGCAGCACCTCGAGCTCGCGCTCGTCCATCGGCGAGAAGGCGACATGGCCGCCCTCGCTGTGCAGCGGGGTCCAGCGTCCATCCGCGGGCACCAGGCCGGAGACGCCCAGGCCGGTGCCGGCGCCCACCAGGCCGATGGCGCCGCCGGGCCGCGCCGCGCCGCCGCCAACCTGCATCAGGTCGGCGTGATCGAGCACGGGCAGCGACATCGCCAGCGCGGTGAAGTCGTTCACCACCCGCAGGGTGTCCAGTCCCAGTTCGCGGCGCGCGCCTTCGATCGAGAAGGCCCAATGGTGGTTGGTCATCTTGATGGCGTCGCCGTCGACCGGGTTGGCGATCGCAATGACCGCATGGCGCACGCGGCGTCCGCCCAGGTAGGCGCGCAGCGCATCCTCGAAGCGCGGAAAGTCGGCGCAGGCCAGGGCCGTGATCTCGCCGATCTCGCCCGGACGGGGCTCCAGGGCGAAGCGGGCATTGGTGCCGCCGATGTCGGCCAGCAGGCGTGGACCGCCGATGTAGGCGCCGTCGTTGTAGCTTTGCATTGTCTCCTCCATGTCCTTGTTCTTGTGCGCGCCGCGCTCAAGCCGCGGCGCGCGCCGCGATGAATTCGCGGTACCACAGCGCGCTGTCCTTGAGCGTGCGCTGCTGGGTGGCGTAGTCGACATGGACGATGCCGAAACGCTTGCTGTAGCCCGAGTTCCATTCGAAGTTGTCGAGCAGGCTCCACAGGAAGTATCCGCGCACCTCGACGCCCTTGTCCATGGCTTCCTTGAGCGCATCCAGGTGGCTGCGCACGAAGGCGATGCGTTCGCGGTCGTGCACCTGGCCGCCGCTCACCGCATCGGGATTGGCCATGCCGTTCTCGGTGATGTAGATGGGGGGCAGGTCCGGATACTCGGCCTTGAGCTTGAGCAGCAGTTCGGGCAGGCCTTCCGGATAGATTTCCCAGCCCATGTCGGTGGTGCCGTGCGGGGCCGGCGCCGGAACCGGTGGGGTGGCGGCGCTGCACCAGGCGCGGAAGTAGTAGTTACAGCCCAGGAAATCGATCTTCTGCCGGATGATGGCGAAGTCGCCTTCCTCGACCACCGGCGCGTTGGCGCCATGGCCGCGCAGGGCCAGCTCGGGGTAGCGGCCCTTGAAGATCGGGTCCATGAACCACTGGGTCGAGCGCGCGTATTCGAAGTCTGCCATGGCGCGGTCTTCGGGCGAATCGGTGGCCGGGTCGGCGGTCCACTGGTTCAGCACGATGCCCAGCTTGGCCGAGACGCCCGTTTCGCGCATGGCCGCCATGGCCAGGCCGTGCGACAGCAGCAGGTGGTGCGAGACCTGGATCGACTGCTTCAGGTCGGCCACGCCGGGCGCGAACTGGGCGTTGCCGTAGCCGAGGTTGGCCGTGCACCAGGGTTCGTTATGGGTGGCGATGGCCTCGACCCGGTTGCCGAAACGGCGCGCGACTTCACGCGCATAGTCGGCGAAGCGGTAGGCGGTGTCGCGGTTCAGCCAGCCGCCGTCGTCCTGCAGGCCCTGCGGCAGGTCCCAGTGGTAGAGGGTCACGTGGGCGCGGATGTTCCTGGCCTCCAGCTCGTCGAGCAGGCGCTCGTAGAAGGCGAAGCCGGCTTCGTTCCAGGGGCCCTTGCCGTCCGGCTGGACCCGCGCCCAGGCGATCGAGAAGCGGTAGGCGTCCACGCCCAGCGAAGCCATGATGCCGACGTCCTCGCGGTAGCGGTGGTAGTGGTCGCAGGCGACCGTGCCGTCGCTGGCGTCCTTGATGTTGGCGGAGTCGAGGCAGAAGGTGTCCCAGATCGAGAGCCCCTTGCCGTCGGCGTTCCAGCCGCCTTCGATCTGGAAGGAGCTGGTGGCGACGCCCCAGGTGAAGTCGGCGGGGAAGTCGTTGCGGAAGTCGAAGTCGGGGCTCTTGGTCATGTCTGTCTCAGGTTGCAATGCCGGTCAGGCGGATGGAAAACGGCAGGCCGCCGCGAGGCGCCTGCCGTGGGCCGGTCTCAGAAATCGAAACCGGTGTTGATGCCGACGGTGCGCGGCGGCTTGTACTGCGCCAGCCACGGTCCGAAGCCGTTGAAGGCGCTGGTCTTGATCTTCTTGTCGTTCACGTTCCTCACAAAAGCGTCGATCCACCATTTGTCCTTCTGGTAGCGCAGGCCGAGGTCCGCGGTCGCATAGGATTCCTGGCGGTCTTCCGCTCCCAGGTTGAACACGCTCAGCTCGGCGTCGGTCTCGTAGCGCGCGGTAATGCGCGGCACCAGGGTCGAGCCGTTATCGAAGCGGAAGGTGTGCTGGTACTGCACCGTGGTCGAGAAGCGCGGCGAGTGCGGCATGGTGTGGCCGGTCACGTCCAGGCAGGTGGCGATGCGGGTGTCGACCGTGCAGGGCGGCAGCGCATAGTCGTTCGAGCCGGCGATCAGGCGTCCCAGTTTGGACTTGAGCAGCGCGAAGCTCACCGACAGGCGGTCGTCCGGCGACAGGCGCGCGGCGATTTCCGATTCCAGGCCATAGACCTCGGCACCCTCGGCATTCTCGATCGCCAGACCGCGGCTGCCGTCCGGGAAGCTGACCGGCGAATTGAACTGGAAGTCCTTGAAGTCCATGTAGAACAGGGCGTTGTTGACGCGCAGCGCGCCGTTCAGGAAGGTGCTCTTGGAGCCGATCTCGTAGTTGGTCAGGGTCTCGGGGAAGTAGGGCACGCCGCGGTCCTGCACGCCGCCCGACTTGTACCCGGTCGAGACGCTGGCGTAGACCATGTTGGCACGGTCGATGTCGTAGTTCACGCGCACCAGGCCGGTGGCCTTGCTGTCGCTGAACTCCCCGTCGTTGCCCGGCACGTCTTCCTTGAAACCCTGGCCCGGCAGGCGCGGATCCATCGAGGGATTCAGGGGCAGCTGGGGCGACGTCGCATCGTAGGCCCAGGTGTAGGCGCGGCCGCCGATGTTGGCGCGCTTGTCGCGGGTCCAGCGCACGCCGCCGGTCAGGTGCAGCTTGTCGCTCAGGTTCCAGGTGGCCTGGCCGAATACCGCGTAGGAATCCACGGTTTCCTTCGGCTGGATGAAGGAGCCTTGCCACACGACGGTACCGTCCTCGGTCCCGTTCATGATCGGGATGTCGAAGCGGATGCTGTTCTTCTCGTTGGCGTAGTAGGCGCCAGCCTGCCAGTCGACCGTGCGGGTGCCGGTCGACTGCAGCAGCAGTTCGTGGCTCTGGCTGCGGTAGTCCGAGTCGACTGTGGTGTGCTCCTGCCATACGCCTCCCGAGATGATCGAGGTGGGCAGCACCGCGCCGCCGTCCTGGTCGAAGCGCATGCTGCCCTTGTACTTGGAGGCGCCGGCGACGTAGTGCAGCGACATGTCCGGGTTGATGTCCCAGCTCAGGCGGCTGCGCAGGTTGTGGCTGTCGCGCCGGATCCAGGGGGCGCTGTCGCTCAGCGTCGACCAATGGTCCTGGCCGGCGCGCGGAGTCTGCATCAGGTTGGCGCTCGGGGTGCCGCGGTCGATGAACTTCTCGTAGGCGATGTCCCAGCGCAGGTCGGGGGCCAGCTGCCACAGCAGCGACAAACGGGCCGCGGTCTGGTCCTGCGCGCTGTACTTGTCGCCGTCGGTGACGTAGTTGTTCGCGTTGATCGGGCGGAAGGCGGCCGCATTGCCGCCGGCGGCGAGGAAGGCCGCGCGCTGCTGTTCGACCGGCACGCCCGGGAATTTCTGGTAGTCGACATAGCCGTCATGGCGCTCATGCACCACCGCGAAGCGCAGGGCGGCGTTGTCGGCCAGCGGAATGTTGACCGCGCCGCGCGCACCGAAGCGGTTGTAGTCGCCGATGCCGCCTTCGACATAGCCGGAGCGGCTGTTCAGTTCCGGCTTGACGGTGGTGATGTTGACCGCGCCGACGGTGGAGTTGCGGCCCCACAGCGTGCCCTGCGGCCCGCGCAGCACCTCGATGCCCTCGACGTCGAACATCAGGGCGGTAGCGCCTTCGGCGCGCGGCGAGTAGACGTTGTCGACGAAGCTGGCCACTTCCGGGTCGGCGTACTGGGTCTTGGCGCTGTCGTTGCCGATGCCGCGCAGGGTCATGGTGGTCACGCCGTGGTCGCCCTGGGCGGTGGCCTGGAAGCCCGGCACCAGGTTGACGACGTCGAGCATGGTCTGGACGTGGTTGTCGGCCAGGGTGGCGGCGTTCAGCGCGGTCACGGCCACCGGAGTGCGTTGGAGCGAGGTGGAGCGCTTGGTCGCGGTAACCACGACTTCGGCGATCTTGCCGTCGTTGGCGGTGCCGGGTGTGCCGCTCGGGGCGGTCCCGGTGGCTGCCGCGGCCGGGGTCGAGGCAGCTGCTTCGGTGCTCTGGGCCTGGGCGCCGCCCATGGCGGCGAGCAGGGTGAGAACTGCAAATGGAATGGGCGCGAGCGCCCGCACACCTTGAGGTACGGAGTTCGTCATACGGTCTCCAATCTTTGAATTATTGATTTTTAAGTAGGGGTCGTTCTACAGCAGATACGGCGCACATCAAGAAACCGATTTCATAAAGTGTGAAACCGATTTCATAGTAATTTTCCCCATGACGAAATGTCAAATGGAATTTTTGTAAACAGACAAGCTGTTGCGATAGCGCTACCATCGCGCCGTTTATGAAATAGTTTCATAAGACTTGCATGAGTGAAGGAAGAGGAAAATACGCGTGATATACTCAGGACAACATCTGCCTGGCCGGCTACCGGAATTCATGAAAAACGACGAGAGCACCATTACCACTTTGTATCAGGTCGCCAGTGCGGCCGGTGTCTCTCCCGCCACGGTGTCACGCTTCCTGAACGGTACCGCCAAGGTCTCCGACGACAAGCGGCGCACGATCGAACGCGTCATCGAAGAGCTCAACTACAAGCCGAACCGCCTGGCGCAAAGCCTGAAAATGGGCAGTACGCGCACCATCGGAGTACTGACCCAGGCGCTGGAGAGCGGCTACTTCAACGGCGCCATGGTAGGGATCGAGGATGCGGTCAAGTCGGCCGGCTATGCGCTCCTGATCATGAGCGGCCACTGGCATGCGGACGAGGAAGCCGAGCGCGTCGAGCTCCTGATCGGGCGCCGGGTCGACGGCGTGGCCATCCTGACCGGCAAGCTGAGCGACGAACAGATCCTGGACTTTTCGCGGCGCGTGCCGATCGTCGCCTTCGGGCGCCAGCTGGCGGGCGAGCGCATGCAGGGCTTTTGCCTCGACAACTATGCCGGCGCCTGCGAAGCGGTGGACTACCTGGTCCAGCAGGGCCACCGGCGCATCGCCTTCATTACCGGCCCGGCCGATCATGCCGACGCCCGCGCGCGCCTGGCCGGCTACCACGACACCCTGGCCAGGCACAGGATAGCCGCCGATCCGGAACTGGTGGTGCCGGGGGACTTCCAGGAATCCGGCGGCCTGCTGGCCGTGAACCAGCTGCTGAGCGCCAACCGCCGTTTCACCGCCATCTTCGCCAGCAACGACCTGAGCGCCTATGGCGCGCGCCTGGCCCTGTACCGCCGCAACATCCGGGTGCCGGAAGACATCTCGATCGTCGGTTTCGACGATCTGCACAGCTCGATGTACACCACGCCGCCGCTGACCACCGTGCGCCAGCCGCTGTATGAGGTGGGCGTCGGGATCGGACGGCGGATGCTGTCACTGCTGGGGCATGCGCAGCCGCCGGCGGAAGTGCCGCCGCTGAGCTTGATTGTCAGGGAGTCGGTGCGGCTGGTCTGATGGTGGCTTATGGGCCTGGGTTGATCCAGGTTTGGCTTTTGCCTGTTTTCTCGCCGCGCTGAGGACTTGGGTTCCGGCCTTCGCCGGAACGATGTACTGCGGGCGCGGACTACGGCGTTTCTTCTCACCGCTGGCTTTAGCACGTCGTTCCGGCGCAGGCCGCAACCCGGTTCCCCGGCATTCCCATGGTTTCCTTTAGCCTCCAACAACTCGCCGTAACATCTCGTTACACAAATCGCTTGCAAATAAATCGCGTGCTATGTAATATGCTTTCCATGGCAGCGCAGAACAGCAAACGGTTCCGCGAAGCCCGCAGCAGGCAGGGAGCAACCGTCTCCCCGGCAGCAAAGTATTTAAGTAGCGCACTATCAAATAGCGATTTAACTAAACTGAAAAGGAGTCTCACCATGGCAATCGACAAAGTCCTCTACCGTGCAACTGCCAAAGCCACCGGTGGCCGCGAAGGCCGCGCCATCTCGTCGGACGGCGTGCTCGACGTCAAACTGACCACCCCGAAGGAACTCGGCGGCAATGGCCTGGAAGGCAGCAACCCGGAACAGCTGTTCGCGGCCGGCTACTCGGCTTGCTTCCTGGGCGCGATGAAATTTGTCGCCGCCCGCGACAAGCTGAAGATCTCGCCGGATGTATCGGTGGAGGGTAGTGTCGGCATCGGCCCGCTGCCGACCGGCTTCGGCATCGAAGTCCAGCTGAACATCAGCCTGCCGGGCGTGCCTGCCGAGGAAGCCCAGGTCCTGATCGACCGCGCCCATATCGTCTGCCCCTACTCGAATGCCACCCGCGGCAACATCAACGTCACCCTGCAGCTGGTATAAGCCGCAGCCAGGTGTCCCGACCGGGACACCTGGCCGAACGACAGCCTGGTTAGCGGAACAAATAAGTAGCACGCGATTTAATCGCTAACCATGCCGGAGTTCGGTGGCTGTAAAGATGGTTCGTTTTTCCAATGAAAACCGGGACGCCCTCGCTAAGCTCGACGGTGTCCTGACCCAGACCGAAATTATAGAAAGGAAATATCATGAAAGCACTGACCAAAACCCTCGCAGCCGCCACCCTTGCCCTGGCCTATGGCACCGCCTCGGCCGCCGCCGGTGGCCCCGGTGTCGAACGCCGTACCCAGGAATTCCTCCAGGCCCTGGAAGCCGGCGGCGGCAAGCCGCTCGAGCAATTGTCCCCGGCCGACGCCAGAGCCGTGCTGGAAGGTGCGCAGAAGAGCGTCAAGCTGGTCCTGCCGAAAGCCGAGGTGTCCGACAAGACCATCTCCGTCGACGGCAAGCAGATCAAGCTGAAGATCGTGCGTCCGGCCGGCCAGAAGGGCGTGCTGCCGGCCTTCATGTTCGTGCATGGCGGCGGCTGGGTGCTGGGCGACTTCCCGACCCACGAGCGCCTGGTGCGCGACCTGGTCGAGAGCTCGGGCGCCGTGGCCGTGTTCGTCGACTACACCCGCTCGCCGGAAGCCGGCTACGGCGTGGCGATCAATGAGATCTATGCCGCGACCAAATGGGTGGCCGAGCATGGCAAGGAACTGCGTATCGACGGCAGCCGCCTGGCGGTGGCCGGCAACAGCGTGGGCGGCAACATGTCGGCGGCCCTGACCCTGATGGCCAAGGAGAAGGGCGCCCCGAAGCTGCGCTACCAGGTGCTGATGTGGCCGGTGACCGATGCCAATTTCGAGACCGCCTCGTATAAACAGTATGCGGAGGGTTATTTCCTGACCAAGAATATGATGACCTGGTTCTGGGACAGCTACACGACGGATGCCGGCAAGCGCAAGGAAATCACCGCCTCGCCGCTGCAAGCCAGCCTGGCTCAGCTGAAAGGTTTGCCGCCGGCCCTGATCCAGACCGCCGAGTTCGATGTGCTGCGTGATGAGGGCGAAGCCTATGGCCGCAAGCTCGACCAGGCTGGGGTGGACGTCACCGTGACACGTTACAACGGCATGATCCACGACTTTGGGCTGCTCAATCCCCTGGCTACCCTGCCGGGCGTGCGCTCCCAGGTGCTGCAGGCGGGTAGCGAACTCAAGAAGCACTTGGCGAAGTGACCCTGTCGCAGGTCACCTTGGCCTGCACGTCGGATGCATGTGCGCCGCCTTCGGGCGGCGTTGTTGTATCTGCGGGCTCGGCATTGATCGGCACGGATTTTACATTCTGGCGAGAAAGGAAATACTTGCCTGGCGCATCCCCGGAGGTGGAAGATGCGGACATATTTTTGCTGGATCGGCCATCGGAGCATTCCAGACTCTAGGTCCTAAAGCGGCCGAAACATGATTGAAAAAGCACGAGAAACGGTGTCCTGCGGTGCTCGATCACGATTTCATATATCTGCTATCTGCACGGTAAATATCCCTATCTGCGCGCAAATTGAATGCATTTAGTTCCCATGTATTTGAGTCCCTGACAAGGGATTTTTGCGATATGACAAGGAAGTTGCCATCCTTGCGTCGGTGCGATACAACGATTCGGAATTTTTTTCCGTACGGAAAACGCACCCGCTTTTGAGGTGTTTAGAATTGCTCTCCATCAGCTTCCTGACGGCAATTTTTATGCGGGTCAGGGCTGCTCAGCCAAGTTGGCAACTGCTTTAACCCTCAAAATATTTAACAATCCGACGCCGATGCACACGACTGCTTCCATTTCGCGCAACACCACTTTTTCGCTTGCGCAGCTCCAGCAATATGCACTTCCGCTCCTGTTCACGCTATTCGGCATGATCATGGGTTCCTGGGCCGGCCGCATTCCCGCGCTGGCCGAGCGCGTCCACGTGTCGCACTCGGCGCTGTCGATGGTGCTGCTGTGCGGCGGCCTCGGCGCCGTGGTGTCCTACCCGATCTCGTCCTATCTGATGGGCCGTTTCGGCGCCCGCAAGACCCTCCTGGTCTCCGGCATGGCGCTGCTGTGCGTGCTGGTGGCGATCGGCATGGCCCCGACCGTGCCGCGCCTGATGCTGGCTGTCCTGAGCCTGGGCATCACCGCCAGCACCTTCGACGTGGCGATCAACTCGGTCGCCACCAAGCGTGAAAAGCAGACCGGCAAGTCGGAACTGTCGAAGCTGCACGGCCTCGGCTGCGCCGGCGGCCTGGCGGGGGCAACCCTGGGCAGCCTGATGGCCAGTCTCAAGATTGCTCCGGCCACCCACTTCGTGATGCTGGCCGCGCCGCTGGCCGCGCTGCTCTATATGGGCTATTCGATGCTGGAAGCCGACGACAGCGTGGAAAAGGTCGAGAAGAAGGCCTTCTCCCTGCCGCGCGGTCCGCTGGCACTGCTGGGTCTGCTGGGCTTCCTGGGTTCGATGTCGGAAGGCAGCATCGCCGACTGGAGCGGCGTGTTCCTGAAAGAACACTTCGGCGCGTCGGACGGCCTGGCCCCGCTGGCCCTGTCGTCCTTCTCGGTGATGATGCTGCTGTCGCGCATGGTCGGCGACAAGCTGAAGGGCCGCTTCGGCGCCCAGCGCCTGGTGACCGTCGGTTCGCTGGTCTCGGCATGCGGCCTGTTCTTCGCGGTGCTGGCCCCGAACGCCTACGTCGCCCTGGGCGGCTTCGCGATCGCCGGCCTCGGCCTGTCGCTGCTGTTCCCGTTCGTCTTCAGCGCGGCCGGCGCCCAAGGCCCGATCGCCCTGGCCGGTGTGGCCAGCATGGCCTACAGCGGCAGCCTGATGGGCCCGCCGGTGATCGGCGCCGTCGCCCACTATGTCGGCATGCAGGCGGCCATCGCCTACGTCGGCGGCCTGTCGGTGGTGATTGCCCTCATTGCGAGCCGGACCCGCCTGCTCAAGTAAAGTCCTCCTCGCGCGGCCTGGCCGCGTTCCAGCGCAGACGTGTCCGCAAGGGCCGTCTGCGTTGCCGTTTCCAGGGCCGCGCCCGGAGCGCCGCAGGGAAAGGCGGTATGATCGAGCGATCCCAACCCGACGCCGCCGACCATGCTCCAGACGCCCGCCAGCTTCACGCCGCTGTTCGCCCCGCCTCCCGATTCTGCCTCCACCTTCGCCTCCGCTCCCCTGAGCTTCCTGTTCCACCAAGGACGCCTGCTGGTGCGCGAGGACGGCCCGGCCCTGCCGGATGCCGCGCTGCTGGCGCAGCTCGGCGTGCCGGAGGCGAACGTGCAGCCGCTCGGCTTGCTCGAGGAGCGCTATTGCCAGGCCGGCTGGCTGGACCACGAGCCGGCGCTGCCGCCCGGCCATGCCTGGCGCGGGCTGCGCTCCCTGTTCGGCGAGATGGACGAGCAGCTGGTGGGCCTGGCGGCGCGCGCGGCCCAGGTGGCCGAATGGGCGCGCACCCACCGCTTCTGCGGCGCCTGCGGCAGCGGGACCGTGCTGGCCGCCGGCGAGCGCTGCTTCAAGTGCGTCAACTGCGGCCACATGGCCTATCCGCGCATCTCGCCGGCGATGATGGTCCTGATCCGCAAGGGCGACGCGGTGCTGCTGGCGATGCACCTGGCCTCGCCCACCAAGCGCTTCGTGCCGCTGGCCGGTTTCCTGGAAGCGGGCGAATCGGTCGAGGAGGCGGTCCACCGCGAGGTGTACGAAGAGGTGGGGCTGCGGGTGCAGAACCTGCGCTACTTCGGCAGCCAGTCCTGGCCCTTCCCGCATTCCCTGATGCTGGCCTTTACGGCGGACTACCTGGACGGCGAGATCCGTGTCGACACGTCCGAGATCGCCGAGGCGCGCTGGTTCGGCCCGGACGACGCCTGGCCGGAACGCGTGCCGCACATCTCGATCTCGAGCGTCCTGGTCGACGCTCACCGTCCGCCCGGGTGCTAGCGCCGCGCAGGCTGGGCCTGTCCGTCGTGCAGCGCATGCACTTCGGCCACCTTGGGCAGGCGCCCGGCGGCGGCTTGTGACGGTGCGGGCTTGGCGCCGGTGCTGCGTAGATTGATGGCGCGCTGCAGGAGGTCGAACCAGAACGGCGCGCCGAACAGGGTGGTGCTGGCGGTCACCAGCCAGCCCGCTGCCTGCAGGGCGAAGCGCGCGTCGAGGGTGGGCGGGAAGCCGTTCCAGCCGATGGGCAGGGCCCACAGCTGCTGGAGGGTGGCGGTATCGAGCGCGCCCGGCGCCGCGCCGATCTGGGCTGCCAGGACCGGGTGCTGCCACAGGGTGCGGAACAGGTGGATGCTGTCGATGTTGAACAGGATTGCGAGCAGCAGCGCCAGCAGCCAGGACACCAGCAGCTGGCGCCGCTTGTAGACGCCGGACAGGCGCTCCATGGCGCTGTCGAACCAGCCGGCGATGCAGTCCAGGAAGCGCTGCAGGTCGCCGCCCGCGTGCGCATACAGGGCTTGCAGGGTGCGCCGCAGCTGCGGATCGTCCACGCCGGCGATGGCGGCGCCGACCGACATCTCGCCATGGCGGATGGTGTCGACCAGGGCCACCGCGAAGTGCCTGGGGTCGATGTACGAAGGTGCGGATGCGGGCGGGCGGCCGCCCGCAGCGCCGCCCTGCACCGTGGCGGCCCCCTGCGGATTGACCAGCGGGTGCGCGTACAGCATGCGCGCCAGCGCGTCGAAGCGCGGATCGGCCAGCATGCGCTTGATGCCTTCCTGGAGCATGCCCGCGCGCAGGCTGAACGCGGCCGCGAGCGCTTCCTGCAAGGTGCTGACGACCAGGGCCAGGGTGCCGTAGCAACATGCCAGGCCGATGGCGACTTCGAGGACGGTGCTGCCGAACATGGCGCTTCTCCCGTGACGGAATCGTCCTTACGCTACGCCGCCTGTGGTATTGCTGGCTTAATCCTGCTCAAAAAATCGGCAGGAGCGGGCCGCCTGCCCGCATTTTCCACTTAGTTTCTATATACTTGCGGCAATCGATTTTCTAGGATTTACCATGTCTGACAAAGAAGCTTTCACCGAACACGACTGGCGTCGCCTGCTCGCCAGCCTTGGCGAGGATCCTGAGCGCCCGGGCTTGCACGAAACGCCGGCGCGCGTGGCCAAGGCCTGGAAACACTGGACCTCCGGCTACGACCAGAATCCGGTGGAAGTCCTGAAGGCTTTCGAAGACGGCGCCGAGGAGTACAACGAGCTGATCGTGGTGCGCGGCATCCCGGTGTACAGCCATTGCGAACACCACCTGGCGCCATTCTTCGGCCGCGCGACCGTGGGCTACCTGCCGAACGGGAAGATCGTCGGCCTGTCCAAGCTGACCCGCCTGGTCGACATCTATGCCAAGCGCCTGCAGGTGCAGGAGCGCCTGACGATCCAGATCGCCAACGCGCTGATGGAAGTGCTGGAGCCAAAGGCCGTGGGCGTGGTGATCAAGTGCCGCCACATGTGCATGGAAAGCCGCGGCATCCGCACCCCGGGCGAGGAAACCATCACCTCGGCCATGCTGGGCGAGCTGCAGCCCAACCTGGCGCTGCGCACCGAGTTCCTGTCGCTGGCGCGCGACGACCGCGGCGCCTGACCGCCTCCCTGGCGCCGCCGGCGCCAAGCGCGGCGCGTCTTCCGCCCCGACCGGGGAACCGGTTCCGTATCCCGGCCCTCCAAGATGTTTTGGAGGCCGACATGGAGCGCCCTGCCTACCCGAGCGACGTCTCGCGCGAACAGTTCGAGAGCATCCGCAGCATGCTCGAGGCGGCGCGGCGCAAGACCCGTCCGCGCAAGCACGATTTGTACGACGTGTTCTGCGCGGTGCTGTATTTCCTGCACACCGGCGCCACCTGGCGCAGCCTGCCCGCGGACTTCCCGCCCTGGCGCACCGTGCACGAGTACTTCACCCAGTGGAACATGCAGCGGGAGGGCGAACGCACCCTGCTCGAAAACACCCTGGATGCACTGGAGCGCGAACCGGAAGCGGCCCAGCTGCGCAAGCTGCTGCACGGTCACTGAAGCGCCGCTTGAACACGCCTCGCGGCGGAGCTGTCATCTTTTTGTCACATTCAGTTGCACTTTTGTAAAGTGTGCAGGGGCACTTGAGCTAAGCTAACAATAAAATTATCAAATTTATATTGTTATCAAAAAAGCGATGCTCGAGCACCTGAATCTCATCCTGTTTTCCGCACTGAATGCGCATGCCGGCCTGACCGGCTGGCAGCTGCTGGGCGCCGTGTTCGCGGCCCGCTGGCTGATTTTCCTGATGCCGCTGGCACTGCTGATGCTGTGGGCGGGCGGCGCCGGCGCGCGCCGCGAAGTGGCGCTGCGCGCCTGCCTGGCGGCGCTGTGCGCGCTCGCGCTCAACGGCCTGATCGGCCACCTGTGGTACAGCCCGCGTCCCTTCGTCGCCGACGTCGGCCATACCTTCCTGTTCCACGACCCCGACAGTTCCTTCCCGAGCGACCATGCGACCAGCATCTTCTCGGTGGCCCTGGTGCTGGCCTTCAGCGGGGTGCGGCCGGCACGCCGCCTGGGCCTGGCGTTGCTGCCGCTGGCCCTGCTGGTCGCCTGGTCGCGCGTCTACCTGGGCGTCCACTGGCCCAAGGACATGATGGGTGCACTGCTGGTGTCGGGAACGATGGCCCTGCTGGCCTATACGCCCGCGGCCCGCGCTGCTTGCGCACGCGTGCTGCCGGGGCTGGAAACGCTGTACCGGCGCGTGCTGGCGCTGCCGATCGGGCGCGGCTGGCTGCGTCCCTGAACTTCTTCCCGTTTATTCCTCGGGCGTCTCGAACACCAGCTTCTTGCCGGCGTCGAGGTGGAACAGGCCCAGCGCCTGGCCCGTGACGGCGTCCGCTTCCGGCGCTTCGAGCTGGGAGCAGCCACGGGTCTCGACCTGCCAGGCCTCGTCGCCGGCGCGCAGGGTGTAGGTGCCGTTGCCGTTGTCGAACAGTTCGATTTCCAGGCCCGGCAGGCGCACCTCGCCCAGCTCCAGCTGGCGCTGGCAGTCCGGCATGCGCGTCACGATCACGCGCAGGCTGGCCCGCTTGCTCCAGAAGACATCCTGGTCGACGCGCACGATCAGCGCCTGGTGGTTGTCGTCGATGTCATAGCGGGCGGTTTCGCTGATGCAGCCGGCCAGGAGCAGGGGAGCCAGCAGGGTGAGAGGAAGGCGCATGAAGTTCCGTTCGATAATGCAACAGTGCATGTCCCGCCGAGTATAGAAGCGCCACCGCCCTTCCGCAACCGCGCGCCGGCATCAGAATTCGGTGCCGAGCGTCAGCGCGCCGAAGGTATGGCGCGGCACCCGCACCGGCGCGTGGAATTCCGCCGAGCGCCGCGTGGCCCGGAACTGCACGAACCAGGGGCCGTGGTCCGGCCCGCGCGTGCGCGGAAAATCGAGGCGCAGGCCCAGCATCGCATCGCCCACCCAGCGCCGCGGCCGCACGCCGGGATCCTCGCGCCCGGGTCGTCCCTGGAGAAAGAGCTTGTAGCCCACGTAGCGTCCCTCGAGGCCGGCGAAGGCGGTGCACTGCACCCAGTCCCACAGGCAGGACGTGCCCAGCCTGCCGCCACCGAGGCGGTGGGTGATCCCGGGCGGCATCGGCGACACCGCCGGCAGATCCTTGCCGATGGCCAGCGAGATGCCGCCCGCCGCATGGCTCATCAGGGTGCCGGCGGTGAGGCGCCAGTAGGTATTGGTCTGCAGGCGCACGCCAGCGCCCAGCTCGCCGGACAGCAGGGGGCGGGCGCTGCGCCGCTCGACCGACAGCAGGAAGGCCACCGAGTTGCCGACTTGATGGCTCCAGCCGCGCGGCGCCAAGCGGTCGCCGATGCGGTGCACCAGCTTCTGCGTGTGCTCGGCCAGGGACAGGCGCCCGGTGAACCCGACCTGGCCGTCGAGCGTGGTCAAAGTGTGCCCGTCGGGCGACAGGAACAGGTAGTCGCGCTCCAGGTAGAGCAGGCCGGCGTAGGGCCGGTCCTGGTCCTGGCGGGCGGCGACCGTGATATCGCTGGGCGTGTACATCAGCTGTCCGAAGCTGTCCTGCGTGAACAGCAGGCGGCCCTCGGCGCATCCCAGCCAGCGGCACAGGCCGTCGAGCAGGCGGCGCTCGCTTGGCGAACGCGTGTCCTGCGCGTGGCGCGCGGCGAGCTGGATGCCGTTGGTGTAATAGCGGTCGGTGTTGAAGAATTCGTCGTTCTCGTAGGTGAGAAAGCGTGCGTCCTGGGCGCCGGCGGCAAGGCTCGCCAGCAGCAGGGGCAGGGCCGCGAGCGCGGACAGGCGGAAAAAGAGCGGGCTCGGCATCGATGGCCTTTCCTGTTCAACACACCACCCAGTGTCGAACCTGCACACAGGATTTTTTTGATCTGAAACAGGATCGCCGCGCGTTTCAGCCGGACTCCATGGTTTTTCGATTTACGCGATGATAGGCCGCATGGACCAGAACGCGTACGAACTGCTCGGCGGCGCCAAGGGACGTCCGGTCAAGATGTGGACCCGCGGCGTGCCGGTCGAGGCGGAAGCGAAGGAACAGCTGTCGAAACTGGCGCAGCTGCCTTTCGTGTTCCACCATGTCGCCGTCATGCCGGACGTCCATGTTGGCAAGGGATCGACCATCGGCAGCGTGATCCCCACCCTGGGCGCGGTGATCCCGGCGGCGGTGGGCGTGGACATCGGCTGCGGCATGATGGCGGCCAAGACCACGCTGCGCGCCGACGACCTGCCCGACAACCTGCACAAGCTGCGCAGCGCCATCGAGCAGGCGATCCCGCACGGCATGTCGCCCAAGACGCGCAACGCCAAGGGGCGCGACGTCGGCTCCTGGAACAGTCCGCCGCCCGCTGCCGAGGCCGGCTGGATGAAGCTCAAGGACGAGTTCGACGAGATCTGCCGCAAGTACCCCAAGCTGCGCGGCACCAACAACTACAAGCACCTGGGCACCCTCGGCAGCGGCAACCACTTCGTCGAAGTCTGCCTGGACGAGGACAATTTCGTGTGGCTGATGCTGCACTCCGGTTCGCGCGGCGTCGGCAACGCGATCGGCAGCCACTTCATCGAGCTGGCGCGCCAGGACATGCGGCGCCACATGGTCAACCTGCCCGACCAGGATCTCGCTTACCTGGAAGAAGGCACCCAGCACTACGACGACTACGTCGAAGCGGTCGGCTGGGCGCAGAAGTTCGCCCGCATCAACCGCGAAGTCATGATGCACAACCTGGTCCACGCGGTGCGCAGCGTCATCAGGAAGCCTTTCGAGACCCATGTCGAAGCGGTCAACTGCCACCACAACTACGTGCAGAAGGAACGCCACTTCGGCAAGGACGTGCTGGTCACGCGCAAGGGCGCGGTGTCGGCGCGCGAGGGCGAGCTGGGGATCATTCCCGGCTCGATGGGCGCACGCAGCTTCATCGTGCGCGGCAAGGGCAACCCCGAGAGCTTCAACAGCTGCAGCCACGGCGCCGGCCGCGTCATGAGCCGCACCGAGGCCAAGCGCCGGTTTACCCTGGCGGACCAGGAGCGCGCCACCGCCGGCGTCGAATGCCGCAAGGACGAAGGCGTGATCGACGAGATCCCGATGGCCTACAAGGACATCGACGCCGTCATGGACGCCCAGCGCGACCTGGTGGAAGTGGTCCATACCCTGAAGCAGGTGGTGTGCGTGAAGGGATGAGTGTTTCCGACCGCGGGCGCGACGGCGTCCGCGTTTTTGCTGTTCCCCCGACCCAAGCGAGCAATCCGATGCAAGACGACCAGAGCCTGACCGGCCGGCGGCGCACGCCCGCCCCTGAACGCATGCGCCAGGGCCCGCGCAGCGCCCAGCCTGTCCACGCGATCGTGGCGGCCGACGGCGCCGATCCCTGCGCAGGCGAGGGCGGCCCCCTGTGCCGTGACACGACCTATGCCGGCATCGTGACCGCGGTGCGCAGTGCCGTGGAACGCAACGCCGGCTTCGGCGCCTGAACCGCTTGCGCGGCCTTCACGCGCCCAGCGCCAGCAGGTCGCCGGGCGCCGCGAACTCGCGCTGGGGCGCCGCGCGGCGCAAGGCCTCGATCGGCGCGTAGCCCCAGCTCACCGCCCCGAAGGCGACGCCGGCCTTGCGCGCGGCCTCGGCGTCCGTGGTCTGGTCGCCGATGTACAGCGCCTGTTGCGCCGCCACGCCCGCGGCCTTGAGCACCTTGCGGATGCGCGCCGCCTTGCCGAAGATCGACATGCCGCATTCGTACTGGCGCACCAGGGCCGCCAGCTCGGGACCGAGCACCAGGCGCACGTTCAGTTCCGAGTTCGAGGACACCACCGCCAGTTCCAGCCCGCTGCGCGCCAGGTGGCGCAGCATGCCGTCGACGCCATCGAACAGCGGAATGCGGGCGGCGTTCTCGCGCATGCGCTCGACGAAGGAGCGCGAGGCCAGCGGCAGCTTCCAGGCCGGCATGCCCACGTGGCGCATGATGTCGCGCGGCCCGTAGTGGCGCAGGCGCTCGGCCTGCTGGGCGTCGACGCGCCGGAAGCCGTGCTGGTCGGCGATCTCGTTGAACACGCTCATGAAGAAGGGGAACGAGTCGGCCAGGGTGCCGTCGAAATCGAAAATCGCCAGGCGGATAGTCATGCGCGCACACGGAAGGTAGATGAGGGAATTATAAAGGGAGCACGATTCATTAAAAAAATGAAAACACCCGCGTTGAGTGATAAAATTTTCTGAGTGCATTTTTTTTGCCCGCGCGCCGGCGTCCCGCGGCCGCAAGGCCTTCTTCGCTATCGCTTCCTTCACACCATGTCTTCAGCTCCCCTTCTTGGCATCATAGGTCCCTTCGGCCCGGCGCAACTGGCCTGCATCCGCAGCTGGCGCCGCGCTGGCTACCGGACCGCGTTCTTCCAGACCGGAGGACGGCGCGTACCCGCCGGCCTGCAGCGGCTGACCGACGCCTACCGCTTCTACCCGGCCGGTACGGCGCTCGATGAGATCTTGGACAAGGTGGCGCAAGAATGCGTTCGCCTGCAGGTGGCCGGCCTGGCCGCGCTGTCGGAGTCGCTGGCCCTGAAGCTGCACGAACGCCAGCGCGCCGGCGCCTTCGGCGCCACCACGCTGATGCTCAATACGCCGGAGCTGTACGAGGTGCTGGAATCGAAGTCGCGCCAGGTGGAGCTGGCGCGCCAGGCCGGGCTGCCGGTGATGCCGACCCACGTGCTGGAGCGCGATAGCGAGCTGTCCGGCGTGGCCGGGCCGCTGGTGCTGCGTCCCGACATCACGCGCCTGGTGCGGCCTTCGTTCAAGGTCAAGCTGGTCGCCACCGCGGCCGAGGCGGTGGCCGTGGCGCGCGCCATGACCACGCCGGAAGGACGGATCGTGGCCCAGCCCTTCGTGGCCGGTCCGAACCTGGTGATCCACGCGGCGCGCGCGGCCGACGGCTCCTGGGACCACCACGAAGCCTTCTGCACCTCGATCAAGTCGGCCGGCCTGGCGGTGGCGCTCCAGCCCTACGCCCTGCCGGCGGGCCTGCTGGACGCCTGCCGCCGCTTCGAGCAGGCGGCCGGGCTGCGCGGCGTCTTCCATTACGACTTCATCCTCAATCCGGAGACCGGCGAAGCCTTCTTCCTGGAGGTGAACCCGCGCCTGGGCGGCACCACGGCCAAGGTCTACGCGGCCGGCTACGACGAACCGGCCATGTTGCCGGCCGCCTTCTTCCAGCCGGGCGCGCACCGGGTCGACCTAACCCGGCCGCGCAACGCCTCGGTCAGCCGCATCGCGGCGGTGCGCTACGGCCTGTCGCTGCTGCGCGAAGCGCCCTCGGTGCTGGACCATCCGCCGCGCCGCAACCCGCGCGCCTTCGGCCAGCTGGCCAAGGCGCTGCTGCTGCACCGGGACGAAGTGTTCCGCCTGACCGACGTGGTGGGCAACTCGGCCTACCTGCTGCAGACCAAGTCGTAAGGAGGGAGCGGGGCGCGGCCCCGCATCGGCCCGGCTTTACTGGCGCACCAGCTGCCAGTGGCTGTACTTCTCGTAGGCGAACTGCTCGGCCATGCGCGGCACCGCCGTGAGCAGGCTGCCGCGGATCAGGAGGTTGCGGCTGGATTGCGGCAGCATCGGCGCGCTGGCCGCGGTGGCCACGCCGACCGGCGCGAAGCGGTCGCGGTTGGCGTCGATGAAGGCGCACAGCTTTTCCAGGCGGCGCTGGTTCAGCGCGTGGCGGCGCATCTGGCGCACGGTGAAATCGCGGTTGTGCACGAATTCGAAGGGGTGGGTCAGGATCACGACCTGCTCGACGCCTTCGCGCTGCGCTTCTTCGAGCAGCATGCGCATCTCGGCGAAGCTGCTGCCGGTGATGGTCAGGGTCTTGAGGTGCTGCTTGCCCGGCAGCTTCCAGTCGCAGAAGGTCAGGATCGGGCATTCGATCACGCCATGGCGCTCGTGGCGCCCGCTGTACAGGCGGTACTGGGGATCGCCGCTGTCGAACACCGCCAGCCCGACGTGCGAGCTGAAGGGAATTCCGGCGCGCTTCTGGGCGCGGAACAAGGTGTCGTCGTGCTGCAGGCTGGCGCTGCGGAACACGGTCGGCGCCGGCAGGCCCCAGTCATGGAAGGTCTGCATGCCGGCCTCGATCAGGCGCAGCGATTCGTCCTCCGGGCGGCGGTAGAAGTCGTCGATGCCCGGCTTGGTGCGCACCCGTACCCGCTCGCGCCAGTCCTCGTGCTGGAACACGGTCCAGCAGGGATGCACGTGCAACTGCACCTCGTGCCCGGCCGTGTGCAGCTGCTCGGCGATACTGCGCATCGGGTCGTGCTTGAAATAGTGGCGGTTCATCGCCTCGACGAAGAAGGTCGCGGTGATGCGGTGGCGCGCGAAGCAGTCGAGCATGAAACCCAGTCCGTGCGACTTGTTGTCCACCACGCACCAGACGCGTTGCTCGGCGACCGGCGACAGGGAGTGGTCGTGGAAGGCGCCGGCGATACTGAATTCAGTATCGACGCTGATACAGACTTTGGTTTGCATGATAGAAGAGAAAGGTCGAACGACGGACAAGGCGTTTGTTACCGGACAATTCTCGCATAGTTTTGCAAATGACAAAGCAATCAATGGCGTTCATGCGGGCGCGCGGGCGGCCCCGCTCCCCGGCCGGCCGGGCGGCTGTTGCATGGATGCCGCACATCCGCTCAGGACAGGCCGCCGTTGGCGCGCAGCACCTGGCCGTTGACCCAGCCGGAATCCGGCCCCGCCAGGAAGGACACGACCTTGGCGATGTCCTCCGGCTCGCCCAGGCGTTCCAGTGGCGGCATCCTGGCGAACTGTTCGATCTGCTCGGGCGTCTTCCCCTTGAAGAACAGTTCGGTGGCGACCGGCCCCGGCGCCACCGCGTTCACCCGCACCTGGCGGCCGCGCAGTTCCTTGGCGAAGATCCCGGTCAGGGCCTCGACCGCCGCCTTGCTGGCGGCGTAGGCGGCGTAGCCGGGCAGCTTCATCGCCAGCACATTGGTCGAGAAGTTCACGATCCGCCCGCCATCGTTCAGGCGGCGCGCCGCCTCGCGCATGGTGTTGAAACTGCCCTGCACGTTGATGCCGAAGGTCTGGGCGAACAGCTCGTCCGAGGTGTCGGCCAGCGGCATCACCTGCAGGATGCCGGCGTTATTCACCAGCACGTCGACCTTGCCCAGTTCGCGTTCGGCCGTGTCGAACAGGCTGCGCACTTCCTCCGCCTTCGACACGTCGGCGCGCACCGCCAGCGCCGCATGGCCGGCCGCGCGCAGGCTGTCCACCGTCCGTTCCGCCTCCCGGGCATCGCGCGCATAGTTGACGACGACCCGGTAGCCGTCCTCCGCCAGGCGGCGGGCGATGGCGGCGCCGATGCCGCGCGACGCGCCGGTGACGATGGCGACCTGCTGCTGTGTGTTGCTATTCATGCTGGCTCCTGTGCGTGAAGTGGATACGAGCATGATCGACTATTAGCGCATAAAGATCATTGCCTGCCTGTGGGTAACTTCATTCCATATCGCTCAACAATGCGCTATCCCAAGCGCCAGATCCAATAGTGTGTTTCCAGAGAGCGCACAGCCTTACAATAGTGATAATTTCCCAGGGAGGCGTTGACGACCTATGGCCTACATCCATCCTGCCGGCTGGCGCGAGATGTCCGTGACCGGCGCCGCGGCGCGCGAGATCGAAACCCTCGCCTATCTCGACCAGCGCCTGTCCGACGCGCCCTACCACATCTACCACGGCGTGCACTGGACCAATGTCGAGCAGGGCTATTCGGTCTACGGCGATATCGACTTCATCGTGGTGGCGCCGAACGGGCGCATGCTGGTGATCGAGCAGGTGGCCGGCTTCCTGACCGAGACCAAGGACGGACTGGTCAAGAACTACCTGGGCAAGCCGCGCAAGATCCGCAACCAGATCCTGTCGACCATCGAGGGCCTGGCCAAGCGCTTCCAGGGCGAGCTGTCGATCGACTACCTGCTGTACTGCCCCGACTACATCGTGCGCGACCAGCAGCTGGCCGGGATCGACCCGCACCACATCATCGACGCCACCAACAAGCCCAAACTGGCACGCGTGATCCGCGAGGCCCTGCCGCTCACGCCCAGGAACGACGAGTTCGAGAAGGTCTCGCGCTTCCTGGGCGACACCCTGAACCTGCGGCCCGACCCCAGCTCGATGATCGGCCACGCGGTGAACATGGTGACGCGCCTGTCGGGCGGCCTGGCCACCTGGGCGCGGCGGCTCGAGTTCGCGCCCTTCCGCCTGCGCGTGGTGGGCACGGCCGGCAGCGGCAAGACCCAGCTGGCGCTGGCCGAGTACACGGCCGCCATCGACGCCGGCCTGCGCCCGCTCTACGTCTGCTTCAACCGCCCGCTGGCCGACCACATCGAGCGCCTGGTGCCGGCGGGCGGGCGTGTGGCCACTTTCCACACCCTATGCGACGCCTGGCTGCGCGCCCAGGACATGACACCCGATTATTCCTCGCCGGACGTCTGGACCGACATCGAAAAATCGCTGGCGGCCGCCGACCTGCCCGAGACCTGGCGCTACGACGTGGTGATCGTGGACGAGGGCCAGGATTTCTCGACCGTCTGGCGCGACATCGTGCTGCGCATGCTGAAGGAGGGCGGGCGTGCGATCTGGCTGGAGGATCCGGACCAGAACCTGTATGGCCGCGAGATGGTGCCGCTGCCGGGCTGGGTGACCCTGCATTCGAACACCAATTACCGCAGCCCGCGCCAGATCGTCGACATGCTGACCTCCATCGGCGCGGCGCGCCAGCCGGTGGAAGCGGGCAGTCCTTTCAAAGGGGCGGACATCGAGGAACTCACCTATCCGGAAGGCGATACGGAAGCGATGCTGTCGCAGACGCGGCGCGCCGTCACCCTGTGCCTGGCGGCCGGCTTCGGGCGCCAGGACATCGCCATCTGTTCCTTCCGCGGGCGCGAGAAGTCGACCATTCTCAAGCTCGACAAGCTGAGCGACGCGCACAGCTTGCGTTCGTTCACGGGGGGGTACGACCTCTTCGGGAATCCGCTATTCCGCGAAGGGGGGCTGCTGGCGGAGTCGGTCTACCGCTTCAAGGGACAGTCGGCGCCGGCGCTGATCTTTACCGAGATCGATTTCGAGGAGCTCGACGAGCTGGCATTGCGCAAGCTGTTCGTGGGGATGACGCGGGCGAGGCTGAAGCTGGTGCTGGTGATGAGCGAGAGGGCCTCGGTGCAGATACTGGATCGGGTGAGCAGCGGCTAAAGAATGCGTTAGTGGCTGCGGTGCGGACTTGGGTCCCCGCCTGCGCGGGGATGACGTTGTTTGAGTTTGCCTATAACCTCAAGACCGTCATCCCCGCGAAGGCGGGGACCCAAGTTTCCATGCTTAGCCAGGGAGGCGATTAGGCTGCCATCTCCCCCGCGTCCACCCCAGCCGCCCGCACATGCCGGTTCACCGCCGACAGCACCGACTTGAACGAGGCCGTCACGATATTGCTGTCGATCCCGACGCCGAACAAGGTGGGCCCGTTCCCCACGCGCAGCTCCACATAGCAGGCCGCCTTCGCGTCCGCACCCGAGCCGATCGCGTGCTCGTGGTAGTCCATCAGGCGGATCTCCAGTCCCAGCGCGTTGACGAAGGCGTCGATCGGGCCGTTGCCGGTGCCCTTGAAGGCCTGTGGCGCATGGTGGCGCGCCACGTTCACCTCGAGCTGCACGTCCTCGCCGCTGGCTTCGGTCATGCGGTGGCCGATATAGTGGTAAGGCTCGTCCTGCTCCAGGTATTCGCTGGCGAACAGCGCGTGCAGGTCGCTCGCCGCGATCTCGCGGCCGCTCTCGTCGGCCACGCGCTGCACGGCGCGCGAGAATTCGATCTGCAGGCGGCGCGGCAGCTGCAGGCCGTATTCCTGCTCGAGCAGATAGGCCATGCCGCCCTTGCCCGACTGGCTGTTGACGCGAATGACGGCGTCGTAGCTGCGGCCCAGGTCGGCCGGGTCGATCGGCAGGTAGGGCACTTCCCAGAGCGCGTCGGCCTTCTGCTGGGCGAAGCCCTTCTTGATCGCATCCTGGTGCGAACCCGAGAAGGCGGTGAACACCAGGTCGCCCGCATATGGATGGCGCGGGTGCACCGGCAGCTGGTTGCAGTCCTCGACCAGCTGGCGCACCGCGTCGATGTCCGAGAAGTCCAGGCCCGGATGCACGCCTTGGGTGTAGAGGTTCATGGCCAGGGTGACCAGGTCGACGTTGCCGGTGCGCTCGCCGTTGCCGAACAGGCAGCCCTCGACGCGGTCGGCGCCCGCCATCACCGCCAGTTCGGCCGCCGCCACGGCGGTGCCGCGGTCGTTGTGCGGGTGGACGCTGATGACCAGCGACTCGCGGCGCTCCAGGTGGCGGCACATCCACTCGATCTGGTCGGCGTATACATTCGGCGTGGCCGCTTCCACGGTGGACGGCAGGTTGACGATCATCCGGTTCTGCGGGGTCGGCTCCCACACGGCGCTGACGGCGTCGACGATCTGCTTCGAGAAATCGAGCTCGGTGGTCGAGAACGACTCCGGCGAGTATTCCAGGCCCCACCGGGTTTCGGGATGCTGGGCCACCAGCTCCTTGATCAATTGCGTGCCCTTGACCGCGATCTGCACGATCTCCTCGCGCGCCATGTTGAACACCACGCGGCGGAACACCGGCGCCACCGAGTTGTAGACGTGGACGACGGCGCGCTTGGCGCCCACCGCCGATTCCACGGTGCGGCGGATCAGCTCTTCGCGCGCCTGGGTCAGCACGATGATGGTGACGTCGTCCGGAATCCGGTTCTCTTCAACCAGCATGCGCACGAAGTCGAAGTCGGTCTGCGACGCGGACGGGAAACCGACTTCGATTTCCTTCACGCCCACCTTGACCAGCATCTCGAAGAAACGCAGCTTCTTCTCCGGGCTCATCGGCTCGATCAGCGCCTGGTTCCCGTCGCGCAGGTCGGTGCTCATCCAGATTGGCGGCTGGGTGATGGTGCGGCTGGGCCATTGGCGGTCGGCCAGGTCGACGGCGGGGAAGGGGCGGTACTTGGCGGCGGGATTCTGCAACATGATCGGGTGCTCCTGAATGGTGGTCACAAGGGTCTGACTGGACGGTGTACGGCGTGTGGCGCAGGCTGCCGGACGGGCCACGAACGCTAGGCCCGGCAACCGGTCGGTAGCTTTAGCAGGCGGAGCAGAGCGCGCGCGCCCATCGCCAGGAGGATCCGGGGGTGGCGAAGCGAAGACGTGGTGGTGAGACTGGCTGACATCGGTGCAACTTTCCTGACTGCTGGGGAGGCCGGCGGTGACCGGACGAGGCGCGGGGGGATTACGCGCGTAGTAGCAGGGCGGCCAGCGATCGTGCGCCGGCAGCTGGTAGGGAAGTCGATAGATGCAGTGGGAAGGACATAATTTCGACTTTATGCCAAGCTTTACCGTATGTCAAGCGGATGATGGGCGTCCGTGGCGAAGAAAGTACGGGAATTCACAAAAGTCCAGGCGCCCCGGAGGCATCTGGCGCCGCGCAGATTATGCGGGCCTCATGGCCCATCCGCAGGCGGAGGGCGGAGCTGCGTGCTAGCATCTCTGCACTATTTTTTCGGAGATGTCCATGTCCCGTCTTCCCGTCTCGCATGCGGCCCGCTGGCGCCTGAAGCTCCTCGGCGCGGCCGCCCTGATGTTCCTGTGTAGCGCCTGCGGCGACGGCATTCCGAAGGACCGCGACGATGACGACGACGACCCGCCGCCGCAGTCGACCGCCCTGACGGTGTTCGCCGGCGACCCGACGGCGGACGGCACCATGGACGGCACGGGAACGGCGGCGCGCTTCACCAATCCGCGCGGCCTGGCGATCGACGCCAGCGGCAACCTGTACGTGGCCGACACCGGCAATGCCACGATCCGCAAGATCACGCCGGCCGGCGTGGTCACCACCCTGGCCGGCGCGGCGCGCGTGACGGGCACCGCCAACGGCAGCGCGTCCGATGCACGCTTCGCCAACCCGGCGGCCGTGGCTGTCAACAGCCAGGGCACGGTCTTCGTCGCCGACAACCTGGCCATCCGCGGCATCACCCCGGCCGGGCAGGTAAGCACCCGCTACACGCTGCCGGTCGGGACCAACGTCGATGGGCGCAGCATGGCCGACGTCGTGGCCGGCGGGCTCGCCGTCGATACGAACAACAACCTGTTCATCACCAACCGCTACGGCAGCCGCAGGCTGTCTGCCGCCAACGAAGTCGTGATGCTGGAAGGCCAGGCGGTGGCGAACGACCTGCTCGGCACCCGGCTGTTCCTGCCGCGCGGCGTGGCGACCGACAGCGCGGGCAGCGCCTACCTGTACGACCTGGAAGGCAAGATCAGCAAGTGGACGCCGAGCGGTCCCTTCGGCACGCCCACCCTGGTCGGCCTGGCGGGCGCGGCCAACACCAAGGGCGCGGCGAACGGCACCGGCCTGGACGCGCGTTTCGAACACGTGCTGGCCATGACGGTCGACCCGCAGGGCAATGTGTACGCCGCCGATACCACCAACAACCTGGTGCGCAGGATCACGCCTGCCGGCGTCGTCACCACGGTGGCGGGCACCACCCGCGCCAACCTGGTGCGCACCGGCGCCTTGCCCGGCAGCCTGGCCGACATCCGCGGCATCGTCACGGACGGCAAGGGCAATCTCTACGTCACCTCCGGCAACGCGATCGTCAAGATCGTGCTGCCCTGATCCTTCAGCCTGCGCTCACAGCGCGCGGACCGCGCGCACGAAGTCCTCGCTGAACTTCGGCAGCTTGGGATCCTGCTGCGCCAGCTCCTGGTAGCGCAGCAGGAAGCGCTTCGGCTCCGCCTTCAGGAGCGCATACACCGCCGCCTTGCCTTCATGCCGCTCGATGGTGCTGGCCATGACCCAGCCCAGGTCATAGGCCGGCTCGTCGAAAGTACCGTAGAACAGCAAGCCGTAGATGGCTTCATAGCCATCCTCGTCGCGCGGCGGGCTGGCCAGCAGGCGCAGGCCGATGGTCTCGACCATGGTCACGATGGATTCCATGCGCTTGGTGTTGCGTTCGATGCGCGCCTTGCCGCGCATCGAGTAGCCGTTCGCGGGACGGTCGGCCAGCGGATGGGTGAACAGTTCAGCCGTTCCTTCCTGCAGCAGGTCGTAGAGCAAGCGCCGGGTCCAGACCTGGCCCAGCGCCGCGGCCGGGGTATCGGCCGCGGGGCGGGGCGGCGGCGGCATCAGCTGCGCCTGCACGCCGTGGAACAGCTCGTGCGCGACCAGCTCGGCCAGCTCCTGCGTGCTCGCCTCGGACATGCGCGCCAGGTTCACGTACACGTCGTTGCGGTTGTCGTCGAAGGCGAAGCCGCCCGCATTGCCCCCAAAGATGAAATAGACCGTGAGGCGTCCCGCGAAGTCGGCCGGCACGTACTGCCTGAGCAGGCGCGTGACCTCGTCCGCCAGCGGCGCGTAGCCGTCGCCCGCCGCGCCGCCCAGCCTGGCATGGATCGCTTCGGCGGCCGGCGCCATCTTCGGGTTGGCGGGCAGGGTGCGCAGGTAGGCGATCAGCTCGTCCATGCCCTTGAGCTTCATCTTGCGCACCATCGCCGCGCTGGCCGGATGGCTGCGGATGGCGGCGATCGCCGCTTCGCTGAACTGGCCTTGCGCCACCGACTGGCTGACCAGCCTGGCCAACTCGTAGTCGAAGGCGAAGTCAAGGCGCGCGGGGGCGCTGGCCTGGGTGGGCGCGGCCGGGCCGGCGGCGCAGGCGGGCGGCAAGGCGAGCATCGGAATGCCGAACAGGGCTGAGAGCAATGCGGACTTCATATTCCTCCTCGAATCGGATTGGTATGCAAGCGATTGTAGAGAAGGGCGCTTCACTAATGAACATCTGCATGCCGGATAATGAGCTGGGCATGATGCGTCTGCATCTGCATCTGCATTAGCGCAATACAGGGCGGCGCCGGACGGACTTTAATCCGGAAGGTAAGGTTCGATGCCGGAGGCGATGATGAAAGCTGCCGTTCTGCTGCTGCTGCTCTTGATGGCGTCTTCGCTGCATGCGGCGGAAACGCTGCCGCAAGAAGTCCGGGCTTTCATCGGCTTGCGCGAAACCTGCGAGCATTTTCGCGGCGAATTACCCGATCCGGGCGACGTGGAGCGAACCAAGGAAGTCGCGCGCCAACTCGGCAGGTTCTGCCGCGGCACCGACCGGCGGCTGGCCGCGCTCAGGAAGAAATACGCCAGGCATGCCGCTGTCACGCGGCGCCTGGCGCAGTATGAAGCGCGGATCGAAGCGCCATCGCAAGCGAAGATGGGCAACCGGCGCTAAGAACGCGTACTGTGCGTCAAGTCGACATCACCACCGCCTGGCTGCCGTACACGACCACGCGCCCGCCGTGTGCGCGCTGCCATGCCTGCGCGGCGGGGGCATCGGAGAACCACACGTGTTCATAGTCGCCGAAGGCGCCCAGGTCGAGCCGGAAGCGGTCGAGCAGGGTGGAAGGACGGGATTCGATATCGCGCTTGCAGGCGTCCCAGCTGTCGTAGCCCAGTTCGGCGGCGACGGTGCGGAACATGTGCTTGAGCTGCAGGGCCTGGCGCGCGTGGTAGAGCTCGGTCACCTTCCCGGCCGAGACGGCGCGCGCCGCATGCACGCGGCGGATAACGGGCAAGGCCTTGCTGGGGTGGTCCGAGCGCGCCGCGCGCAGCATGAGGCGCGCAACCCGGCGCAAGAAGTCGGTGTTGGTTTCGGACGAGTCCGCTGGACGGGATGGCAAGTGCATACCGGATTCCTTTTCATATGTGCATGCCGTTCTCGCCGCGGCATCCATGATGGGATGGTATGAACCTTGAAACGAACGTATGAACCACGTTGGCAGGTGCGCTGGCTTTCGCGAGAGTGGGCGTCCTGCTCAGCCCAGGGGGAATGGTAGCACGGCCGCAGGGGCTGTCAATGCTTGCTTTGCCGCCGCCAGCCGTGCGACGCGCGCGGGTGCCGGGCGTATAGTGGTCTTATCTGACCACCTTGGCCAGAAAGGGAGGTCGTCATGATCGAATCGTCTCCGCAGTCCACCTTCCATGGCCTGCCGCTCTCTGCCGAGCAAAACCGGCAGGTCATGTCCTATATCCATCGGCAACAGCATGCGAATCGGCCATGGGATACCGAGGAATTGCATGCCATGCTTGTCGACATGCTCGATCCGCCCGAGGTCGTGCTCGAAGGTAGTAGCGAGCTCAGCCTGTCTGTCGAGACCGAGCACTCGACCGCCACCCACGAAGAGCCAAGCCAGCTGTCATAAGCAGTCGATGGGGTTTTGTGCGGCGCACATTCATTCCTGTTATACTGGCGGTACTATCGACAGGTCCGGCGCACCGCAGCGTGCGTGTATTCGAGCAATAACCTGTCCAGCATCATGTGAAACGACGTCCGCGGCATGCGGGCGCTTTCTCCTCCTCCTGCGCTCCCGGCCAGGCCTTTTCACTTCGCGACCACCTTCGGCTCGCGACGCTTTTCCGCAATTTCCTGGAACGTGCGCGTGCACGGTCCTCAACGCCACTGGAGAAACCGCATGGCAAAAGAAGAACTGATTGAAATGAATGGCCTGGTATCCGAGGTCCTGCCCGAGATGCGTTTCCGCGTCGACCTCGACAATGGTCACAAAATGATTGCCTACACCTCGGGCCGCATGAAGAAGAACCACATCCGCATCCTGCAGGGCGACCGTGTCACCCTGGAGCTGTCGCCCTACGACCTGACCAAGGGCCGCATCGTGTTCCGCCATATCGAAAACCGCGGCCCGGTCGGACCGCGCAGCGCCCCGATGCGCCGCCGCTAAGCCATCCCGCGAGACCGTCGCGGTCTCGCAACTCTTGATGGTCGGGTGCGTGTTCGTGACATGTTTGTCGTGCGCGCCTGTCCTGCAAAACGCGCATACTGAGGTCTGGCCGCCGCCAGCGCGGCCAGGCGGCGGGAATGCCTAACGGGTATCGTCGAAAGGCCAGTGCAAAGGGTGCAGTTCCACCCATGCGCGGGCGTATTGGAAGGCGCGGTCCTGGGCTTCGGCCGCAGCGGCGCAGCTGCCGGGCGAACTTGCATGGGCATGCTGGGCGCCCGCCTGGCGGTCGAGGATCGTGACCTGCCAGGCATAGCGTTCCTCGCTCTGCAAGCAGCTTACCTCGATGTCGTATCCACGGTAGTGTTGGGAAATCACGCTGGCCTTTCATGCGGCCGCTGTCGGCGCTTTGTCCTGATGGCACCGTAACATGGATCGGCGCGTACCGCCCACGGGAATGCGCCAGCCTGCACGAGGAGAAAGCAATGACGGAGTTGTTGCGTTTCCTGGATTCCGGACTCAGCCACGCGTCCTGGGTCGGCATCGTCGTCTATACCCTGGTGGCGACCCATCTCACCATCATCGCCGTCACCGTCTACCTGCACCGCCACCAGGCGCATCGCGCCCTCACCCTGCATCCCGTCGCCAGCCACGCCTTCCGCTTCTGGCTCTGGCTCACCACGGGCATGGTCACGCGCGAGTGGGTCGCCATCCACCGCAAGCACCACGCCTTCTGCGAACGCGAAGGCGATCCGCATAGCCCGCGCCTGGAAGGCCTGCGCACGGTGCTGTTGCGCGGCGCAGAACTCTATCGCACTGCCAGCCGCGACCAGCCCGCGATCGACCGCTATGCCGCCGGCTGTCCCGACGACTGGATCGAACGTAACCTGTACAGCCGCTGGACCTGGCAGGGCGTCGGCGTGCTCCTGATGCTCGACGTGGCGCTGTTCGGCGTGATCGGCCTGTCGGTCTGGGGCATCCAGATGCTGTGGATTCCGATCTTCGCCGCCGGCGTCATCAACGGTGCAGGGCATGCCATCGGCTACCGCAATTTCGACTGCGCCGAGGCGGCCACGAACATCGTCCCGATCGGCCTCCTGATCGGCGGCGAAGAGCTGCACAACAACCACCACACCTTCGCCAGCTCGGCCAAGATGTCCGTGAAATGGTACGAGTTCGACGCCGGCTGGCTCTATATCCGCATCCTGCAATTGTTCGGCCTGGCGCGGGCGAGGCCGGTGCCGGCAGCGCCCCATATCCGCTACCGGCACATGGAAGTCGACGACCACACCTTGCGCGCCGTACTGGCCAACCGGGCGCGCGTGATGGCGGCCTTGTCGGCGCGCCTGGCGCCGGTCTGGAACCGCGAGCTGCGCAACATCGCGCTGCCGCCCGGCGTCAGCCGCCGCATGGCCCTGCGCCTGCTGGCGCGCGATCCCGGCTACTTGAACGACGACGAACAATCGGTGCTGGGCGCCCTGCTCGGTACCAGCGAACGCTTGCGCCAGGTGCAGGCGCTGCGCGAGCAGCTGGCCGCCCTGTGGCAGCGTTCGCTCGCCACCGAGGACCAGTTGCGCGAGGCCTTGTCGGGATGGTGCGCCCGCGCGACCAGGGCCATGTGTCCGCAGCTGCGCTCCTTCGCCCGCGAGCTGCGCGGCTACGCGTGATCCTCACATCCGTTAGCGTAAGACCGTCGCACCGGGACTCGGCGTCCCCCTCGGTCGGTGCCCAAGTCCTTAAGACGCCTGAGACGCCGGCAAGCTTAGTGTCCGAGGGCGGCAATCGCCACGCCCTGGGCCACGCTCTTGGGGTTGGTGGTGACGGTCAGCGAGAACAACGGCTTGCGCGGCGAACTGTCGGTGCTCCATTCGTAGGCCACGGTGCGGGTGACGCCGTCCGTCCCGGGCGACGATGTATTGCGCATCTGCTTGCTGCGGAAGGGCGCGGGGGCATTGCTCACGACCTTCTCGAACAGTTCCTGCGCCGGCGCGGCCGGAACGGTCTTCGCATACAGCGCGCATAGCTGCTTGTCCTGGTTGATCACCAGGATGAATTGGCCATGCGGGCTGGGCACCATCCACGCATTCCCCTGGGAGCCTTTAAGGAACACCGCCGCCTTGTCGGGCGACAGGCGCGGCGCAGCGCCCAGGTGGCGGCGCAAGCCGTCGAAGTCATGCAGGTACTTGATGCAGTGCGAGGCATAGATATCCATGAATGCCGAGGCCTGCAGGTCCGGAGAGGCGACGGCGAGGGTGGGAAGCAGGCTTCCACCAAGCGTCACGGCGGCTTTTCGAAGTCGCATGGGCGTATGCTCCAGCTGGTTGCGGAAACCTACTATAGCAAGCCGGCTTCCAAATGCTGGCTTGCATTCCTGCAATCGAACGCGCCTAGGCTTGCCTGAACTGTTGTCGCCAAGACACTCATGCTGTCCTTGGCGAGAATATCTTTCGCCCTGCGCACCGGCCTTTGGTAGCATCCCGGGATGATCGATATTTCCTCTAATCAAGACACGCCGCCGCGTATCCGCCGCCGCCAAACCCTGGCCCTCGTGCTGCTCGTGGTCACCGGCGTCATCAATTACCTGGACCGCGCCACCCTGGCCGTGGCCAACGAATACATCCGCGCCGACCTTGGCCTGTCGCTGGGCCAGATGGGCCTGCTGCTGTCGGCCTTCTCCTGGAGCTATGCCCTGTGCCAGCTGCCGGTGGGCGCCCTGGTCGACAAGATCGGGCCGCGCTGGCTGCTCGGCATGGGGCTGGTCATCTGGTCGCTGGCGCAGGCCGCGGGCGGACTGGTGTCGACCTTCGGCTGGTTCGTGCTCGCGCGCGTCGTGCTCGGGATCGGCGAGGCGCCGCAATTCCCGGCGGCGGCGCGGGTGGTCAGCAACTGGTTCCCGCCGCGCTCGCGCGGCACGCCGACAGGCATCTTCAATTCCGCTTCGCCCCTGGGCGTCGCGCTCGCGCCGCTGTGCCTGGCGCCCCTGATCGCCGCGACCAGCTGGCACTGGGCCTTCTTCGTCACCGGCGGCATGGGCCTGGTGGCGGCCGTGGTCTGGGTGGCGCTGTACCGCGACCCCGTGCGCGATCAACTCACCGCCGAAGAACGCGCCTACCTCGACGCGGGCCAGGCCGCCGAGGAGGCGCCAAAGACCGGTCTGTCCTCCTGGGGCGCACTGTTCAAGCACCGCGCCACCTGGGGCATGCTGCTCGGATTTTCCGGCTCGGTCTACCTCAACTGGGTCTACCTGACCTGGCTGCCGGGCTACCTGCGCACCGAGCGCCACATGGACCTGGCCTATTCCGGCCTGGCGGCCTCGATTCCCTTCTTCTGCGGCTTCGCCGGCGCCCTGATCGCTGGGTGGGCTTCCGATCGCGTGGCGAAACTCGCGGCTTCGCCGGTGTCCGGCCGGCGCAATGCGGTGGTGGCGTCCATGCTGGGCATGGTGGCGTTCACGATTCCGGCGGCCCTGGTCGAGAGCAATACCGTGGCGGTGGCCTGCATCTCGATCGTCATCTTCCTCGCCAACGCCTCGTCGGCCTGCTCGTGGTCGCTGGCCACGGTGGTGGCCCCGCGCAGCCGCATCGCTTCGCTCGGCGCGATCCAGAACTTCGGCGGCTTCCTGGGCGGCGCCATGGCGCCCATCCTCACCGGCTACATCGCCCAGACCTGGTCCTTCGTACCGGCCTTGCTGACCGGCGCCGGTATTGCCTTCCTCGGCGCCATGTCCTATCTGTTCCTGGTGACCAGGCCGATTCTAGAAGAAAAGTGAAAAGAAGTTATTTCAGCAGAAGTTCTACATTACAGCGATTTCACTCAGCTACAATGCCTATCATCGTTCAGAGAAACTATTCGGCGAAACCGAATCGATATTAGTCGCCAAGAACTTTCGAGAATTTCTCTAAAGCTTCTTTATAGTCATCTTCTAGCTTCTTTGCGATTACTTTAGAAGCGGTTGCTTTTTTGGGGGCCAGCTTCAGCAAATTATTTAGTTCCGCCTTTAGAAGATTTTTATCTCTTTCATCTACGAGCTTCAATATTTTCTCGGTCTGAATTCTATAACTTCTAACACGCTTTATTAGTTGTGCAGCCGCACGTTCTGTTTCAACGGTTTGGATCGAAAGAATTCCATCAACAATTCTCTTTGTTGTACCTATGACTCCGGGCCGAGCCTCGGTGTGTTCAATTGCGCCTAGAAATGAGCCGGTTCTGAAAGCGATTTCCATTACGGCCGCGTCAGAGAGACGTTTTGCAAACCACCATAACTTGTCAATTTCTGTCGAAAAATCTTTATATGCTGCTGGAAGGCAATCGAATAAAGTGCCTCGAACGGTGGCATACGTTTTTATCGAGCCTTCTTTTAATTCAAGGTCGACATCAATATCGGGATATAAAAAATGTCTTGCTCGATCTGTAATGAATGAATCCAGCCCCTCACTTAAATTATCAATCTCTTCGCGAATTTCATTAAATGATCCATCAATATGAACGTACGATTGAAAAAGAATACTTGAGTGAATATAGCGGGCCACGATCTACCTTGCCAATTAGTTAGAAGCTCTGCGCTCCATATTATCTTCGATTCTTTTAAGAATTTTTGAAACTCTTGCCTGTGTTTTTATTTGTTCCCAATTAACTCGTTCGATAAATGCGTTAAAATCGATACTTTTACGCATTTTCGCAGGCAAAGTGTCTGCCCAACGGTAGAGTCTCCATCCGTTTGGCGAAAGCAGGGCAGTCGCTTTTACTTTGACGTCGACCGTTACCTTAACTTTTAATAAGGCTATATTAGAGGGCATTTTCCCCAGATACATTTCAATGAAATGAGTAGGCGCGGCAATGCGTTCTTGCGAGTATGCAATTGAAAAGCGAATGCAAGCTTTTTTGCCGTTGAGCTCTAAAGATCCTGGCCCTTGATCCGATCTGGTTACCTGTGTATTTCTCGGAAGCCAAAGGCTTAAGGTCGAGAAGATAGATCCATCAGAGCCTTGAATATATTTTAATTTTCCACCATTTGGCGCTTGCGCAGGAATACTTGCCTGCGTATAAATTGGGCGTTCTTCGAAGGGCGTTGTTAAAAGTTTTAAAAACCTATTGCTGAGCAAGATTTGCGGTATGTCAGATCCCGTCAGTTCAGTAATGCTTTGGCCCCCAGCATCTCTATTTTGAAAATAGTTTGCAAGATGATCGGAGAGCAATTCGATTACATAATATTCGCAAGCTTCCGTTAGCAATTTACTACTGGGCGAGTGAGAAAACATCGAAGGCCCATCGACATAAATTGCCGAATATACAACAACAGCGTCGTCTATTCGTGAATGAGGAGACTCATGCTGATGTTGCTGTGGTGGAATTAATGGGTTGTCATCCCACATTTTTTGGAAAGCGGGATTCTCGAAAAAAGCAGCTTTCGTGGTTTTTCCCAACTTTTCTGAGAAATTATACCCAGGAATATCTACTAATTCCTTTTGCCTTATATCAAAGGCAACTACCCCGTCAATTTCTGTAGTCGTTTTTAGGGAATTCCTTATGTTTTTGATCAGGTGAATAAGTGGGATCAAAAAAAATAAAGTTCCTAAAATTAGAGTGCCGAGAGAATCGGCTCCTAATCTCTCAGCCATGTAAGACGTAATAAGGTTGATGCTGACTGCTAGGACAACTGCAACGGAGATTATTTCAATAACAGTTTCCCGCGAGGCAAGGGCGCGGGTAACCCCCTGTTCATCATCAACCATATTTGCTCAACCTTTAAATGCTGATCAGACGTCGATGTTCCCCGCCTGCAGCGCATTACTCTCGATGAAGTTACGACGCGGTTCCACCTCGTCCCCCATCAGGGTGGTGAAGATCTGGTCCGCCGCGATGGCGTCCTCGATCTGTACCTTGAGCAGGCGGCGCACGGTCGGATCCATCGTGGTTTCCCACAGCTGTTCCGGATTCATCTCGCCCAGACCCTTGTAGCGCTGCTTGCTCACGCCGCGCTCGGCTTCTTCGCGCAGCCAGATCATCGCCTCGTGGAACTCGCGCACCGCAAATTCCTTCATCTTCTCGCCTTCGCCGCGGCGCATGATGGCGCCTTCGCCCATCAGGCCCTGGAAGGTCGCTGCGGCATTGGCCAGCACGGCGTAGTCGTTGCTCTGCACGAAGTCGGCGTCGATGGCGGTCACGTTCACGTTACCGTGGCGCATACGCTCGATGCGCAGCGAGTACTTCTCGGACAATTCGTCCGAACGCACCACGACCTTGACGGCCGGGTCCTTGATCGCCGCTTCCATTGCGCGGGCGGAGGCCTCGGCGTTTTCCGCCGAGCTCATGTCCAGCGTGACGCCGCTCATGATGGCGGTCAGCGCGGCGCGGTCGATAACGCGGGTCAGACGCATCATGATGGCGTTGGCCAGGTTGTACTGGCGCACCAGTTCGCCCAGGGCTTCGCCGTTGATCGGCTCGGCGCCGTCGCGCGGGATCAGGGAGGCGCCGTTCAGCGCCACCGTCATCATGTAGCTGGCTTCCTCGGTGTCGTCCTTCAGGTAGCGCTCGTCGCGGCCGGCCTTGACCTTGTACAGCGGCGGCTGCGCGATGTAGATGTGGCCGCGCTCGACCAGTTGCGGCATCTGGCGGTAGAACAGGGTCAGCAGCAGGGTACGGATGTGGGCGCCGTCGACGTCCGCGTCGGTCATGATGATGATGCGGTGGTAGCGCAGCTTGTCGACGTTGAATTCGTCCGGGCCGATCGAGGTGCCGAGGGTCGCGATCAGGGTGGTGATCTGCTCCGACGACAGCATCTTCTCGAAGCGCGCCTTTTCCACGTTCAGCACCTTGCCGCGCAGCGGCAGGATGGCCTGGAATTTACGGTCGCGGCCCTGCTTGGCCGAGCCGCCTGCCGAGTCACCCTCGACGATGTAGAGTTCGGCCAGCGCCGGGTCGCGTTCCTGGCAGTCGGCCAGCTTCGAGGACAGGCCCAGGCCGTCCATCACGCCCTTGCGGCGGGTCAGGTCGCGCGCCTTGCGCGCCGCTTCGCGCGCACGCGCCGCTTCGACGATCTTGCCGCAGATGATCTTGGCGTCGTTCGGCTTCTCCATCAGGAAGTCGGTCAGGGTCTTGGCCACGATCTCTTCGACCGGGCCGCGCACTTCCGACGACACCAGCTTGTCCTTGGTCTGCGACGAGAACTTCGGCTCGGGCACCTTCACCGACAGCACGCAGGTCAGGCCTTCGCGCATGTCGTCGCCCGAGATCTCGACCTTGGCCTTCTTGGCGAAGTCGTTCTCGTCGATGTACTTGTTGATCACGCGCGTCATCGCCGCGCGCAGGCCGGTCAGGTGGGTGCCGCCGTCGCGCTGCGGGATGTTGTTGGTGAAGCACAGCACCTGCTCGTTGTAGGCGTCGTTCCACTGCATCGACACGTCCACCGAGATGTTCGTGCCCTGGTCCGACAGGCGGTCGCCGGTCGCCTGGAACACGGTCGGGTGGAGGACGGTCTTGGCCTTGTTGATGTACTCCACGAAGCCGCGGGTGCCGCCTTCGAAGGCGAACACTTCTTCCTTGCCGCTGCGCTGGTCGCTCAGCTTGATGTTGACGCCGTTGTTCAGGAAGGACAGCTCGCGGATGCGCTTCGACAGGATCTCGTAGTGGAACTCGACCGTGGTGAAGATTTCCTCGTCGGCCCAGAAATGCACTTCGGTGCCGCGCTTGTCGGTCTCGCCGATGACCTTCATCGGGGACACTTCGACGCCGTCGACGACCTCGATCAGGCGGTCCATCGGCACGCCGCGCGAGAATTCCAGCTGGTGGACCTTGCCGTTCTGGCGCACGGTCACGCGCAGCAGTTTCGACAGCGCGTTCACGCAAGACACGCCAACGCCGTGCAGGCCGCCCGACACCTTATAGGCGTTCTGGTTGAACTTGCCGCCGGCGTGCAGCTCGGTCAGGGCGATCTCGGTCGCCGAGCGCTTCGGCTCGTGCTTGTCGTCCATCTTGATGCCGGTCGGGATGCCGCGGCCGTTGTCGGTGATGGAGATCGAGTTGTCGGAGTGGATGGTGACGTGGATCTCGGAGCAGAAACCGGCCAGCGCCTCGTCGATCGAGTTGTCCAGCACCTCGAACACGAGGTGGTGCAAACCGGTGCCGTCCGAGGTGTCGCCAATGTACATGCCCGGACGCTTGCGGACCGCTTCCAGGCCTTCCAGGATCTGGATCGAGGAGGCGCCGTATTCATCGCCCTGCGGGGCGGAGGACATTTGTGCTTGGGTATTCTCGGACATGGACTGCTTTCTATAAAACGGGTGATTCAAGCTGCAGTCTTCGTGAGCGCTACAGCTTGAACCGTCATTCCCGCGTAGGCGGGAACCCAAGTTCGTTTGCTACTCGGCGAAACTTGGGTCCCCGCCTGCGCGGGGATGACGGTAATTACTATTCGTCGAGACCGGTTCCTATCAGCGCTTAAATACGCATCGGCATGACGACATACTTGAAGTCGCCATTGTCGGGAATCGAAATCAGCGCCGACGAGTTCGAGTCGCCCAGGGCGATGTTCACCTGGTCGCACTTCAGGTTGTTCAGCACGTCGAGCAGGTAGGTGACGTTGAAGCCGATATCGATCGCGTCGCCGCCGTAGTCGATCTCGAGTTCTTCCACCGCCTCTTCCTGATCGGCATTGGTCGAGCTGATCTTCATGCTGCCCGGGGTGATGATGCAGCGCACACCCTTGAACTTGTCGCTGGTCATGATCGCGGCGCGCTGCAGCGAACGCAGCAGCTCGTCGCGGCTGATCGTGAAGTCGTTCTTGTAGCCCTTCGGAATCACGCGGGTGTAGTCAGGGAACTTGCCCTCGACCAGCTTCGAGACCAGCTCGATGTCGGCGAAGGTCAGCTTGACCTGCGACGCCGCGATATCCAGGCGCACTTCCTCGTCGCTTTCTTCCAGCAGGCGCTGCAGTTCGATGATGGTCTTGCGCGGGATGATCACTTCCTGGCGCTCGAAGGTCTGCTCCGACTCCACCTGGCAGAAGGCCAGGCGGTGGCCGTCGGTGGCCACGGCGATGATGTTGTTGCCGTCCAGTACCAGCAGCAGGCCGTTCAGGTAATAGCGGATGTCCTGCTGGGCCATCGAGAAATGCACCATGTTGAACAGGTGCTTCAGGGTCTTCTGCGGCAGGGTCACCGAGGCGTTGTAGCTGTCGGCCACCGAGACGGTCGGGAATTCCTCGGCCGCCAGGGTTTGCAGGGCGAAGCGCGACTTGCCGCTCTGGACGGCCAGGCGCTTGTTCTGCAGGGTCATGGTCACGTCGCCCGATTCCGGCAGCGCGCGCAGGATGTCGAGCAGCTTGCGTGCAGCCACGGTCGTGCCCGTCACCTCGTCGCCCGAACCGATGTTGGCCAGCGTGGTGATCTGGACTTCGGTGTCGGTCGACAGGAAGGACACGCTTTCGCCGTTCTTGCGAATGAGGATATTGGCCAGAATCGGCATAGTGTGCCGACGCTCGACAATACCGCTCACGATCTGCAGTGGCCGGAGAAGCGTATCTCGGGTGGATTTGACCAATTGCATAGTTATCCTCGATGTGAGTTGTTTTTGGTAATTTATTGCTATTGCACTATTTTGCCATTGCCCGGTTTAAACACAAACCCCGGGCCAGGGAGGCGTTCTACCCTTTGAGGGTTTGTTCCAGCACGTGCAGCTCGTGGTTGCATTCCGCGTTCTTCTGGCGGTCCTGGGCGATCTTGCGCACCGCATGCAGCACGGTGGTGTGGTCGCGGCCGCCGAACAGCTCGCCGATCTCCGGCAGGCTCTTCTGCGTCAGTTCCTTGGCCAGGTACATGGCGATCTGGCGCGGCCGGGCGATATTCGCCGGACGGCGCTTGGAGTACATGTCCGCGACCTTGATGTTGAAGAAGTCCGCGACCGTCTTCTGGATGTTCTCCACCGAGATCTGGCGGTTCTGCACCGAGAGCAGGTCCTTCAGGGCTTCCTTCACCACGTCGATGGTGATGTCCTTGCCGTGGAAGCGCGAGTAGGCCAGGATCTTGCGCAGCGCGCCTTCGAGTTCGCGCACGTTGGAGCGCAGGTGCTTGGCCACGAAGAAGGCCACGTCGTCGTTCAGGGTCACGCCCTCGGACTGCGCCTTCTTGAGCAGGATCGCCACGCGCATCTCGAGTTCCGGCGGCTCGATCGCCACCGTCAGGCCCGAGTCGAAGCGCGAGATCAGGCGGTCGTCCATGCCCGTGATTTCCTTCGGATAGGTATCCGAGGTGATGATGATCTGCTTCTTGGCCGCGATCAGCGCTTCGAACGCATAGAAGAATTCTTCCTGCGTGCGGCTCTTGCCGCCAAAGAACTGAATATCGTCGATCAGGAGCATGTCGAGCGAGTGGTAATAGTGCTTGAAGTCGTCGAAGCCCTTGCGCTGGTAGGCGGTGACGACGTCGCGCACGTACTGCTCGGCGTGGATGTAGCGGATGCGCGCGCCCGGCTGGTCGGCCATGACCTGGTTGCCGATCGCATGGATCAGGTGGGTTTTACCCAGGCCCACGCCGCCGTAGAAGAACAGCGGGTTGTACGAGATGCCCGGGTTGTTGGCGACCTGGATCGCAGCGGCGCGCGCCAGCTGGTTGGCCTTACCGGTCACGAAGCTGTCAAAGGTCAGCTCGGTGTTGATCCGGCTTTGCTCGCGCTTGGGCGAGTTGGCGATGTTCAGGTTCTGGGTCTGGTTCTCCTGGCCGACCGGAGCAGGGCGCAGCAGGCCGGTGCCCGGCGCCGCGCCATCGGAAGTAGGGGCGATCGGCGCCGCCGGCTTGCGGGCCGGATTGGTCTTCGGGTCGAGCACGAACTGCACCTCGACCGGCGCTTCCCAGTACTGGGCGGCGAGCTCGGTGATGCGCGTGGCGAACTGCGTCTTCACCCAGTCGAGCTTGAAGCGGTTGGGCGCGGCGATGCGCAGCTTGCCGTCTTCGTAGTCGAGGGCGACCAGCGGTTTGATCCACGCACTGTATTGCTGGGGCGTCAATTCGAGCTCCAGCTGCGCGGAACAGGTCTGCCAAAAGTTTTCCATACTTCGCTAATTGATACGTAACACGCTATTTTACCTGTCTCTTCCGTAGTTATCCACAGGTTGTATCGACTATTTTCAACTAGATGGGGGCTTGGCGGAGCACCTTTGGGGAAGCCCGGCGCGGGGCCGAGAGTGATCCACGAAACAACAGCTGCCTTGACAGCTGGGCTGGAACTAGGGTCTAATTCAGGGTTCCCCGCCCGTGCACCCTGTCAAGCTGTCCATAACAGCGGATAGTCCGGGCTAAGAGTATTTGCTGTGGCTGACGCTGGCTTAACATCTGCGAACTGTCATTGGCGCCGAATCCTGACGACGAGACGTCAGACCCGATTTTGCAATTTCTTTTGCTTTAAGCGAGACCACCATGAAACGTACTTACCAACCTTCCGTCGTTCGTCGCAAGCGCACGCACGGCTTCCGCGCACGTATGGCTACCCGTGGTGGCCGTCAGGTTCTGAACGCCCGCCGCGCCAAGGGCCGCAAGCGCCTGGCAGTCGTCTAAGCCAGCACGCCGCAGAGCGACGCGGTTGGCCATGACAGGCGAAGGTTCACACGACTTCGCGCGCGCTCGGCGCATCGTTAAAACGGATGAATTTTCATCCGTTTTTCGTTTGCGGCCGACACAAAAATCCGCGCATTTCGTGCTCTATACCCGCCCGACCACGCTGCCGCATGCGCGGCTGGGCGTCGTTGCGGCCAAGCGTTTCGCCCCGCGCGCGGTAACGCGCAACACGATCAAGCGCGTCACGCGCGAACTGTTCCGCAGCAGCGAACTCCAGGCGGTCGATTGCATCGTGCGCCTGTCGCGCCCGGTCAACAGCAAGGACGGCCCCGCCACCACGCGCGCCCTCAAGGCCGAGCTGCGCGCCGAGCTGGCGCGCCTGTTCGCTTCGCAGCGCCCGCGCCGCGGCGCCGGCAACCCTGCCCAGCCTTCATCATGAAGACGCTGCTTGTCTGGTTGCTCCGCGGCTACCAGCTGCTGCTGTCCCCGATGCTCGGGCAGAAATGCCGTTTCTACCCGACCTGCTCGAATTACGCGATCGAAGCGCTGCGCACCCATGGCGCCGCGCGCGGTTCGCTGCTGGCCGCGCACCGCGTGTGCCGCTGCCATCCGTGGAATGCGGGTGGCGTCGACCTGGTGCCGCCCGCGCGCACCAAGGATTCTTCCTCAGCCCCCAAAGGCTGTCATCATTCCTGACTAGACCCCCAATGGAACTCAATAAACGTACCATCCTGTGGATCGTGTTCGCCATTTCCCTGATTGTTCTCTGGAACAACTGGATGGTGGCCAACGGTAAGCAGTCGCTGTTCTCGCCGGCGCCGCCGGCCAAGGTCGCCCAGCAGCCGGCCAAGCCGTCCGATGTGCCGGTCGCCGCCCAGCCGGGCAGCACCGCCGTGCCTGGCGCACCCGCCGTCGCAGGCGCCGCTCCGGCCGCGCCCGCCGCCCCGGTCAGCCAGATCGTCACCATCACCACCGACGTGGTGAAGGTCAACATCGACAGCGCCGGCGGCGTCATCAAGCGCCTGGAACTGTTGCACTATCCGGACCATACCGACAAGACCCGGAACCAGGTCCTGTTCGACGTCAGCGGCAACAACGTCTACCTCGGCCAGACCGGCCTGATCGGCAACAGCCCGGCGGGCGTGCTGCCGAACCATAACACCGTGTACACCGTCCGTCCGGGCGTGCGCAGCCTGAATGGCGGCAACCAGGTCCAGCTGGTGATGGATGCGGAGCAGGGCGGCGTGCGCCTGACCAAGACCTTCACCTTCCGCAAGGGCGACTACGTGATCGGCATCCGCCACGACGTGACCAACGTCAGCGCCGCGCCGGTCCAGCCTTCGCTCTACCTGCAGCTCCAGCATGACGGCAACGCGCCGGCCAACGATTCGTGGTTCATGTCGAGCTATACCGGCCCGACCCTGTACACCGACGCCGACAAGTACCAGAAGCTGACCTTCGAGGAAATCGAGAAGAACAAGGCCGAGCACTCGGCCAAGGCCGACAACGGCTGGGTCGCGATCTCGCAGCACTTCTTCGTCTCGGCCTTCATCCCGGCCGACAAGGTCCAGCGCGACATCTACAC
Organism: Massilia sp. DD77; assembly: GCF_036961685.1. Classification (NCBI taxonomy): domain Bacteria; kingdom Pseudomonadati; phylum Pseudomonadota; class Betaproteobacteria; order Burkholderiales; family Oxalobacteraceae; genus Massilia; species Massilia sp. DD77. The sequence goes on along the minus strand of NZ_JBAMDH010000028.1, from coordinate 16,197 downwards.
CAAGAAGATCGCCACCAACCTGTACGCGATCGGCACCGTCCAGTCGCTGGGCAGCGTGGCGCCGGGTGCGACCGTGTCGACCGACACCCGCCTGTACTCGGGTCCGCAGGACGAGAAGACCCTGGAAACCATCGCCCCGGGCCTGGAGCTGGTAAAGGACTACGGCATGCTGACCGTGATCGCCAAGCCGATCTTCTGGGTGATGGACCAGCTGCATTCGCTGCTGGGCAATTGGGGCTGGACCATCGTGGCCCTGACCATCCTGATCAAGCTGGCCTTCTTCCCGCTGTCGGCCGCCGGCTACCGCAGCATGGCGAAGATGCGCGTGGTGACGCCGAAGATGCAGGCGATCCGCGAGCGCTACAAGAACGACCCGATGAAGATGCAGCAGGCCACCATGGAGCTGTACAAGACCGAGAAGATCAATCCGCTGGGCGGCTGCCTGCCGATCCTGGTGCAGATGCCGGTGTTCTTCGCCCTGTACTGGGTGCTGCAGGCGTCGGTCGAGATGCGCGGTGCGCCGTGGGTGGGCTGGATCACCGACCTGACCCAGCCGGACCCGTACTTCATCCTGCCGATCCTGTACGCGGTGTCGATGTACATCACCACCAAGCTCAACCCGCAGCCGACCGATCCGGTGCAGGCGAAGATGATGCTGTTCATGCCGCTGGCGTTCTCGGTCATCTTCTTCTTCTTCCCGTCGGGACTGGTGCTGTACTGGGTGGTCAACAACATCCTGTCGATCGCGCAGCAGTGGGTGATTACCAAGAAGTACGAGACGGCGAAGTAAGTTGTTCGCCTGGTCGTGAAAAACCCGCGCGATGCGCGGGTTTTTTTATGCGTTTTCACTGAGCGGGAAAACTTGGATCCCGGCCTTCGCCGGGATGACGTTCATGAGTAGCGGGATGACGGACCTGCTATCGGCCCGCACCCTCAGCCCGTCGTTCCGGCGAAGGCCGGAACAATGCCACTGGCATTGTTCCGCCCAAGTTTGCCGCATACCCCCGCAGCCCGCTCGCACCCGTATCCTTTACAATCCCCCCATGAAACTCGACACCTCCCCCATCGCCGCCATCGCCACCGCCCCCGGCCGCGGCGGCATCGGCGTCGTGCGCGCTTCCGGCAAGTCGCTGGCCGCGCTGATCGACGCCCTGTTCCCCGGCACCAAACTCGCCCCGCGCCATGCCACCTACATCCCCTTCAAGGATGCCGGCGGCGCCGTGATCGACCAGGGCATCGCCCTCTACTTCAAGGGCCCACATTCCTATACCGGCGAAGACGTGCTCGAACTGCAAGGCCACGGCGGTCCCATCGTGCTGCAGATGCTGCTCCAACGCGTATTGGAGGCGGGCGCCGAACACGGCCTGCGCCTGGCCGAACCGGGCGAATTCACCCGCCGCGCCTTCCTGAACGACAAGCTCGACCTCGCCCAGGCCGAAGCCGTGGCCGACCTGATCGACGCATCCACCGAAGCTGCCGCCAAGTCGGCCTCGCAGTCGCTGTCCGGCGCCTTCTCGCAGGTGGTGCACAAGCTGGTCGACCAGACCATCAACCTCCGCATGCTGGTCGAAGCCACCCTCGACTTCCCGGAAGAAGAAATCGACTTCCTCGAGAAATCCAACGCGCGCGGCCAGCTGGCCGGCATCATCGAGGCACTCGAGAACGTATTCCGCCAGGCGGCGCAAGGAGCCCTGCTGCGCGAAGGCCTGAACGTGGTGCTGGTGGGACAGCCGAACGTGGGTAAATCCTCGCTGCTGAACGCCCTGGCCGGCGCCGACGTGGCCATCGTGACCCCGATCGCCGGCACCACCCGCGACAAGGTGAGCGAGACCATCCAGATCGAAGGCATCCCGCTGAACATCATCGACACCGCCGGCATCCGCGCGCTCGACGAAGGCGTGGACGTGGTGGAGGCGATCGGCATCGAGCGCACCTGGGGCGAAGTGGGCAAGGCCGACGTGATCCTGCACCTGCTGGACGCCAGCCTGGGGCCGAGCAAGGCCGACGAGGAAATCGTGGCCGCTTTCCCGCAGGGCGTGCCGGTGGTGCGCATCTGGAACAAGATCGACCTGTCGGGCCACAAGCCCTCGAAGGAAGAAGGCGCGGACGCCACCCACGTGTACCTGTCGGCCCACGAGAAGATCGGCATCGAGTTGCTGCGCGCCGAGCTGCTGCGCATCGCCGGCTGGCAGCAGACCGGCGAATCGCTCTACCTGGCGCGCGAACGCCACCTGATCGCCCTGCGCGCCGCGCGCGAGCACCTGGAGTTCGCACGCCAGCACGCGATGCAGGACGACCAGTCGCTCGACCTGTTCGCCGAGGAGCTGCGCCTGGCCCAGGACCAGCTCTCCAGCATTACCGGCCAGTTCACGCCGGACGATTTGCTGGGCGTGATCTTCAGCCGCTTCTGTATCGGAAAATGAGTCCCCGGCAATCGTGCTAGGCTTGCCGCATGCCGACAAGGAGAACCGCCACGATGCCGCAGGCCCCCGCTTTTCCCCGCCGAACCGTCTTGCGCCTGGCCGGCATGCTGGCCCTGTCCGGCATGCTGGCTTCCTGCGCCAACCTGGCCGGGCCGCGCCAGGTCGAGCTGCCCCTGCACAAGCTGCAGGCCGGCCTGGAGCGCCGCTTCCCGCTCGATAACCGCATGCTGGACGTGCTCAACGTCCGCCTGTCTCGCCCGATGCTCTCGCTCCAGCCCGAGCTCGACCGCGTCGCGCTGGCGCTCGACGCCTCGGTCAGCCCGCCTTTCACGGGCCAGTCCTGGAACGGCAGCCTGGCGTTTTCCGGGCGCCTGTTCGTCGATCCCGGCCGCTCGGCGGTGATGATGGCCGAGCCGCGCGTGGAACGCCTCGATTTCGGCGCCGGCAGCGGCCTGGCGGAGCGCCAGGTCGCGAACGTCGCCAACGGCATGATCGGCATGCTGGCGCGCGACATCCCTGTCTATTCCTTCAACATGGACGACTTGCGCTATGCCGGCGTGCAGTTCGTGCCGACCCGCATCCAGACGACGCGGCGCGGCCTGCTGGTCACGCTCGAACCGGCGCGCTGAGCACGTTCCAGGGAAGCTGTTGCGATGATGCTCAAAACCAAGCCTGTCGATAAGCACAGGATTGCGCAGCTTCGGCATTGGGCGCACACTGTGTCCGGCTGATTGAGCTTTCTCATGCACACGGTATTCCGCCGAAGTAATCTTTTTAGACTTCAGGCAGCCGTGTTAGGGGGTGGATCTTGGAAACGACACACGAGAGTTTTCCGGACAACGGGCTGCCCGCTGAGCCGCCCATGGCCGCAGTGGCCGGGGTAGTCCATGCCGCCGCGCCCTCCCGGCAAAGCCTTCCCGCCAAGGGATCGTGCTGGTACTGCGAGAAACCGCTCGACAGCGTGCGCCGATTCTGCGGCAAGACCTGCGCCGATTCCTTCGACGAGGAAGCCGAGTACACGCGCTGAAGCGTTCAGCGCGCGGACGCTTCAGTTCCCGCCTTTTTCTTCCAGTACCGCCAGTGCCTGTTCGAAGTCGAAGCTGCTGACCGCGGCGTCGAGCCGGCGCATGCGTTCCGCGCCCAGGGTCGCGAGGAAGGCGCCGCGGCGTGCTTCGAGCAGGGCAGGGGCGGCGCCGTCGCCGAGGTCGAGCATGGCGCGCAGGCTGGCCAGTTCGCCGTTGCTGGCCGCGCCGCCGCCGTGGAGGCCGGTGGCCGCATGCGGCGCCGCCAGCGCCGCGTCCACCTCGGCCAGCACACGCGCCAGTTCCGCTTCGAGTTCGCCGGTCGGGACGGCGCCCGCGCCGCCTTGTGCGCGCACGGCGTGTTCGGTGTCGAGCGCCAGCTGGCGCAGCCTGCGCGCCTCGATCATGGCGGCGGCGCCCTTGAGGGTATGGGTGATGCGCTGGGCCAGCACCGTGTCGCCCGCCAGCAGCGCCTGGCGCAGGCGCGGGATGGTATCGCGGTAGTCGGTGCGGAAGCGCCCGAGCACCCGCAGGTGCATGGCGCGGTCGCCCATGACCCGTTCGAGGCCGGCCGCCAGGTCGAGCGCCTGGGCCGGGGCTTCCAGCCTATCCTGTCGTGGGCGGGTTTCCAGCATCAGCGCGTCGTAAACGCCCACTCGCGCGTCACCGGCGTGCCGTTGACGGCGCCGGAGAAGCTGACCTCATAGGTCGTACCGCCTTTCAGCGGCTGTAGAGGGACGATGGCGGCGGCGGTCTTCTGGCCGCCGGCCGGGTCGACCCGCTGGGTCGTCAGGTTGGCGCCGCCGCGCGGACGCACGGTGAAGCTTTGCACCGTGAGCGAGGTATCGAGGTTGGTGTGCACGCTGATCGGGTAGCCCACTTCGTTCTGGCTCGGGACCGGATCCGGCGCCTCGGTGTCGCTGTAGAAGTTGGGCGTCACCTGGGCCTGGCCGTTGAAGGGCCAGGTCACCACGGTGCCGCGCGCGATGCCGGTGCCATAGCCGCCGCGCGCGCCGAAGTCCGCGGTGAAGTAGTTGTAGCCGCTCGCGGAGGTGGCCGCGCCGGTGCCGATTTCCTTGAACATCGGTTCGAACATCACGAAGCGGTGGTAGATCGCGGTGATCAGTTCCTCGGCCATGTAGAAGCCCGAGCGGTTGGTGGTGCCCGAGATGATCTCGCCGTAGGCATAGCCGCCGTTGGCGGGCAGGGTATAGCCGGCCGCGGCCAGGCGGTCCGTCAGCGTGGCGCCGGTGAAGCCCTGGCGGCCGGGCACCTGGTCGTGGCTCATGAGGTTATTGACGCGCAGGTACTCGGAGTGGCCCAGCGCCGCGGCGTTGATCTGGGCGTTCTCGGTCACGGCCGGCACGCCGGCCTGGGCGCGGCGGTAGTTGATCCAGTTGCGCCCGTCGGAGGCGATGTTACCGCTCAGGCTGGGCGCGGAGGCATCCGCCGCCGGCGGGATGGCCGTGCCTCCCGAGGGTGGCGCGACGGAGCCGGTCGCGGAAGGCGTGGCCGCCGCGGGGCCGTCGCTGCCCCCACCGCCGCACGCGGCCAGGGCCAAGGCGGCGCCCAATGCCGAAACAATTGTCCGCCAGCGAGGCACATAGCTCATCTTGCAACTCCCGTCAATACACAGCAACGATGCCACATTCTAGGGCAAATCCATCCTTTGTGACGGGGTGTCTGCGTCTGCGCCACAATCTTATTTTGCTCCCTGTAGAATAAGGCATCAATCCTCTTGCCGAGCCACTAACTTGAACCCCACCCGCCAGCAGCGCCTCGCGCGCGCCAAGTTCGCCCTGCCCAGTTTCGTGACCCTGCTCTCGATCGCCTGCGGTTTCGGCAGCATCGTGATTTCGGTCGACAATGCGCATATCGGCAATCCGGCGGACTACCGCCTGGCCGCGATCCTGCTGGTGCTGGCCGGCGTGTTCGACGCGCTCGACGGCTTCGTGGCGCGCGCCACCAATACCCAGTCCAGCTTCGGGGTGCAGCTCGATTCGATCGCCGACGTGATGAACTTCGGCTGCGCCCCGGGCCTGCTGCTGTACTGCTACGGCTTTGCCCAGATGAGCGTCGCGCATCCGACCCTGGTGCGCATGGGCGGCCTGGCCTGCTTCGTGTTCGTCACCTGCGGCGCGCTGCGCCTGGCGCGTTTCAATATCAGCCATGGGCGCACCGACCCGCGTTATTTCGTCGGCATGCCGATCACCGCCGGCGCGGCCTGCGTGGCCTCGGTGGTGGTGGCCTGGCCCGATCCGGCCACCTCGATGACCCAGGCCTTCCTGATCGCGGGCCTGATGGTGGCGGTGGGCGCGCTGATGGTGTCGACCATCCGCTTCCCCAGCTCCAAGCACCCGAAAGGCAAGGTGATGATCGGCCTGCTGGCCGTGTGCGCGGTGCTGCTGGCGCTGCTGCAGACGCGCTTCTTCGTGCTGTTCTTCCTGCTGTACGTGTGCGCCACCCTGCTGCTGAACATCGGCTGGAAGACCGGCTGGACCGGGGTGGCTCCGCCGAAAGTCTACGAAGACTAAGCGTTTACGCAAATTTATCCAGCATCGCCGCCAGGTGGGCGGCTCGCGCGCGTGCTTCCTCGAGGTCGGCCGCGTCGCCGGTCTGGGTCAGGATGGAGGCCGTGAGCAGCTGGACGAAGGAGCGGTCCAGGGCCTTGCGCGCCGCCGCCATCTGCTGGGCGACCGCATCGCAATCCGAGGGCGCGTCGGCCAGCGCGATCAGCTTCTGCACGCCGCGCAGCTGGCCTTCGATGCGGGCCAGGCGATTGAGCAGGTCCTTCTTCTGCTGGGCGCTCAGGGCCCGGCCTTCCACGATCTTCAGCTGGCCTTCCGCCATCTCAGGCCACCTCGTGGCCGCGCGCCGCGCGCAGGATGCGGAACCAGTCCTCGCGCGCCAGGGTAAAGCCGGCGCCGGCCACCGCCACCCCGATCGCTTCCAGGCGCCCGGTGCCGGTCAGCGGGATCGGCCGGCTCGGCAGCTGCATGATCCACGCGAACACCACGCTGGCGAAGGGCTGGCGCAGGCGGTCGGCGACTTCCTTGATCACCAGGCGCAGGTTCTCGGCGCCGGCGTCGCCCGCATTGAACAGGCGCCCGCCGCCCAGCGGCGACCAGGCCATCGGGGCGATGCCCAGGTCTTGCAGGCCGTCGAAGGTCTCGTCGAACATCGGCGCCGTGAACAGCGGCGAGAATTCGACCTGGTTGGTGGCCAGCGGGATGCGGCGGTTCAGGCATTCGAACTGGTGGCGCGTGAAGTTCGACACGCCGAAGTGCAGCACCTTCCCGCCTTGCTTCAGGCGGGTGAAGGCGTCGGCGATCTCGTCGAAGTCCATCAGCGGGTCCGGGCGGTGGATCAGGAGCAGGTCGAGGCGGTCGGTGTGCAGCTGGCGCAGGGATTCCTCGGCGGACGCGACGATGTGCGCCGCGCTGGTGTCGTAGTGCTGGATCGTGTGTTCCGGGCGCGCGGACGAGATCAGCTTGATGCCGCACTTGCTCACCAGCTCGATGCGGTCGCGCAGCGAGGGCTGGGCGCGCAGGGCTTCGCCGAACAGGCCCTCGACGCCGTAGCCGCCGTAGATATCGGCGTGGTCGAAGGTGGTCACACCCAAGGCGACGCACTGCTCGATAAAGCCCACGCGCTGCTCGACCGTCATGTCCCATTCCGTCATGCGCCACATGCCGGCCACGATGCGCGACAGTTCCGGGCCGCCTTCGCGGGTGGTGATGCGGGGGCAGTGCAGGTCGGCGGGGAGCTGGGCGGTCATCGTGCGATCCTTCGTGTGGCGGGATGCTCGATTATAGCGGGAGGGGGAAATGTTGTTGGCTGCGCAAGCAAACTTGGATCCCCGCCTTCGCGGGGATGACATTTACACGGCGCGTACTGCGATAAGCTTTGTTGGCCCGCGCCCTCCGAACGTCATCCCCGCGAAGGCGGGGACCCAAGTCCGTCGAGTAGCCACGAAAAGAAAAAGCCCGCCCGGCTTCACGCACGGACGGGCTTTCATCAGCAATGACAAAGAATTACTTCAGCCAGAGCCGCATCGAATCCCACGCACGGCCAAAGATGCTGGCCTCGCCCACTTCTTCCAGCGCCACCACCGGCAGCACCAGCAGCGGCTTCCCGTCCGCCATCATCTTGAGCGTGCCCACCTGGCCATTCAGGGCCAGCGGCGCGACCAGCGGATCCTTACGCTCCAGCACCGGCTTGAGCTTGCCAGCCACGCCCTTCGGCACGGTCACAAGCACGTCGCGGGTGAAGCCGATTTTCACGGTCGATTGCGAACCCTTCCACACTTCCGGAGTCGAGATCGCTTGCCCCTTGGCGTACAGCTTGACGGTGTCGAAGTTCTGGAAGCCCCAGTTCAGCAGCTTCTGGCTTTCCTGGGTACGCACGGCGTCCGAGCTGGTGCCCAGCACGACCGAGATCAGGCGGCGCTGGCCGGTGGTGCCGTTCGGGCGGCGCGCCGAGGCGATCATGCTATAGCCCGAGGAATTGGTATGGCCGGTCTTCATGCCGTCCACGGTCGGGTCCAGCCACAGCAGGCGGTTGCGGTTCTGCTGGGTGATCTTGTTATACGTGAACTGCTTGACCGAATCGATCTTGTAGAACTCGGGGAAGTCGCGGATCACGGCGGCGGCCAGGGTCGCCAGGTCTTGCGCGGTCGAATAGTTGTTCGCGTCCGGCAGGCCGTGCGGGTTGGCGAAGCGGGTGTTCTTCAGGCCCATGCGCTGGGCTTCGCGGTTCATCAGGGTGACGAAGGTGCCCTCGTCGCCCGCCACGGCTTCGGCCAGCGCCACGGCCGCGTCATTGCCCGACTGGACCATCAGGCCATGCAGCAGGTCGTTCACCGAGACCGGGGTGGCCGGATCGATGAACATCTTCGAACTGGAGTTGTCGACCTTCCAGGCGCGGGTCGAAACGGTCACCATCTGGTTCAGCGCCAGGCGCTTGTCGCGGATCGCGGCGAAGCTCACATAGGCAGTCATGATCTTGGTGAGCGAGGCCGGTTCGATGCGCGCAGCTTGATCCTGCGAAGCGATGACCTGGCCGCTCGTCGCATCGAGCAGCAGCCACGATTTGGCGGCGATCGCCGGGGCCGGCACGGTTTGCGCGCTGGCCGAAACCATCACCAGGCTGGCGGCAAAGGCCGCGAACAGTTTTTTCATGGGAGTGTGTCGTCAATCAGTAGGTGGTAAAGCGCAAGACAATGCTTCAGAGCATTGCCTCAAGAGAAGTCAAACATTATAGGACAGTGTTACGCCGAAATGTTCACCGCCGCCACATTTGTGCAACGAGATTTTTAATATGCCCGAGCTTGCGGTGGAAAAAATGGTCGGCGCCCGGGATCACGATCACCGGGATGTCCAGCGGGCGCGCCCAGTCGTACACTTCCTGCAAGGTGATCGTATCGTCAAGTTCGCCGTGGATCAGGATGGTGTCCTGGGGCACGGGGGGCATCGGCCACTTGCCGGCCGCGGTGCCGACCAGCACCAGGCGCTCGGCCGGGCGGCCTTCGGCAGTCAATCGCTGCTGGAACTGGGCCTGCACGAAGGTGCCGAAAGAGAAGCCGGTCAGGGTCACCGGCAGGTCCGGGTAGCGTTCGCGCATGTGCGCGTACATGATGGCCATGTCGTCCACTTCGCCCTTGCCGTCATCGTGCACGCCCTCGGACTCGCCCACGCCGCGGAAATTGAAGCGCGCCGCGGCATAGCCCATGTTGACGAAGGTGCGCGCCAGGGTCTGGGCCACCTTGTTTTCCATGGTGCCGCCGTACAGCGGGTGCGGATGGGCCACCAGCGCGATGCCGCGCGGTTCGCTATCGGGCAGGTCGAGCAGGCATTGCATCTTGCCGGCGTGGCCGTCCAGGGTGAACTTGTGCGAATGGATATTCATTGTCCTTCTTGTCAAATCTGGATTAAATCTTCAGGCGCTCGACCGGCTTGCCGCCGATGAGGTGCTGGTCGATGATGTCGTCGATGTCGGCATTGTCCACATAGGTGTACCAGGTGCCCTCGGGATAGACCACCACCACCGGGCCTTCCTCGCAGCGGTCGAGGCAGCCGGACTGGTTGATGCGCACCTTGCCTTCACCGCTCAGGTTCAGTTCCTTGATGCGCTTCTTGGCATGCTTTTGCGCCTTCTCGGCGCCGCACTTGCCGCAGCTCTGGCGTGCATCCTTGCCTTCGCGCTCGTTCATGCAGAAAAACACGTGGTACTGATAAAACTGTTTGTCGTCCGTCATGGTGTTCTCGTCGAAAAGATGGTGCGCGCCAAAGCGCAATGATAACCCTTGTCACTGGCGATTGAGTTTATGCGAGGGCAGCAGCAGGAACCAGAGCGCGAAAAACGGCCACATCAGGGCAAGGAACTGGGCCGCCCCGTTAAAGTTCAGGAATTTGCCCTGCACCCAGCCCTGCAGGGTCGAGGAGAAATACGGGTTGACTGGGATCGTATTGACGACGATGAGGCTGAGCACCAGCGTGACCACGGCCAGCCGGCGCTGGGCCACCTGGGGCGCGAACACCAGGCCCGACAGCATGATCAGGCCGATCAGGAAACCACCTTCCGCACCCGGCGTCACCCACACGAAGGCGTTATCGGGCCGGAACAGCAGCGAGCTGGCCAGCGATTTCACCACCAGGGCCGCCGCCAGCAGGGCCAGCATCAGCGAAAAGCGCGGCGCGCCCCGGCGCACCAGGCACATCAGAGTCAGCGCCGCCCCCGTCATGCCGCAGGCGGTGATGATGGTCTCGGACAGCCAGTACTGCTCCACGCTCATGATGGCGCCGGGACGCAGCCTGGCGACCAGGTCGATGTCCTCGTCCAGCCACTTCGACAGCCAGCCAGAGATGACGGGAAGCACCTGGCCGTGGCCGAACAGGTAGCTCTGCGGGTAGATCTGGGCGAGCGGCCACAAGGCCACCAGCACCAGGCCCTGGCTGGCGTGCGGGGCGAACCAGCGCCGCCGCAGCTGGAACAGGCGGCTGCGGTCGAGCAGCACCGGCGCCCACAGGGCGCCCAGGATGGCGCCGATCAGGCAGCCGCCGGCATTGGTGAGGAAGTCGAGGTTCGAGGGCACGCGGCTGGGCAGGTAGCTCTGCACCGCCTCCATCGCGCCCGACACCAGCACACCGGCCAGGGCCGCCACCAGCACCGCCCAGACGCCGCGGATGCGCGGGTAGAGCGACAGCACCAGCAGGATGCCGAAGGGGATGTAGCCGACGATGTTGACGGTAACGTCGAAGCCGGTCCAGTAGCGCTGCTTGACCAGGTTCAGGAAGGCGAAGGGCGGCACGCCGCTGTCGCGCCAGCCGGAAAACGGATACCAGCTGGCGTAGACGATCAGCAGCAGGAAGGCCAGCAGCGTGGCGCGCGAGATCGGCGAGCCGCGCGGGCGGCCCGCGACATCCGGCTCGGTCATTTGCGCACGGTCTGCGGCGCCAGGGTCGCCAGCCAGGCCTGGATGTCGGCCGCGCTGGCGTCCAGGCTCTCGGCCAGCGCCCGCGCGCCGCCTGCGGCATCGGCGCTGCCGGCCGGCGTCGTGCGCGAGAACGTGCGCTGATCGACCAGGCGGTGCTCGTTGAACACGGAGGCGCGCAGCACCAGCCGGCCTTCGCTCTGCGCCACGCCCGAGAAGCTGTGCATCAGCTCGTCGACTTCCATGCGCAGGATCGGCACGCCGGTCGAGGCGTCGGTGGCGGACAGCACCTTCATGCCCGACTGCGACAGGCGCGCCTTGATGCGCTGGGTCACCAGGGACAGCGGGTTGCCGCTCCAGCGGCTGTTGGCATAGGTGCGCGCCTGCAGGGCGTCGGCATAATTCAGGCGGTAGTACATGCGCTCGTTGTCGAGGATGGCGGCGCCGGTGGCGTCCATCACGACGATGGCGGGCAGGGCCGGCGGCGCTGCCGCGGCCTGGGCGGCGGGCAGGGCGGGACCGAAGTCGAACACGGTCGACGGCGTCGAGTTCTTGCTGCTGGCGCAGCCGGCCAGGATGGCGGCGCAGGCAAGGAGAGGCAGGAGGCGCTGTGCGCTCAATTGTGCGTTCAAGATGGTCCTCATTTGGTCGGGGGCGCGAAGCCGGGCTCGCCCGGGCCGGGCTGCTCGCCCGGCGCGCCGAACAGGATGCTTTGCGGGCGCTCGGACAGCGAATTGGCGGTGCGGCGCACGGCGCGCAGCGACAGGCGCGCTTCGTCGGTCATCTGCACCACGTGCGGCAGGGTTTCCAGTTCCAACTCGCTGGTGGCGGCCTGCAGCGAGCCGATGGCCGTGTTCAGGCGCTCGACCGGGCCGTCCGGCGACTGCAGGCGGATGGCCAGCTGGTCGTAGTTCTTGATCATGCTGTTGGCGCTGCCGGCGACGGTGTCGAAGGAGTCCAGGCTGCGCTCCAGCTTGGCGGATAGCTGCGGCAGGCGCTCGATGGTCGGCTCCAGCTTCTGCGGAATCGCGGCATAGGCGTCGGCGGCTTTGCCGATGCTGTCGAACGCTCCGATGATGGTCTGCTGGTTTTCCGGGCCCACCATCTTGGAGAGGCTGTCGGTGATCTGCTCGGTCTTTTCCAGGATCGCCAGGCCGCGCTTTTCGAGCATGTCGAGCAGGCCCGGACGCAGCGGGATGCGCGCGGTCCGGTCGGCGCCGGTCTTGAGGCGCGGCGAGCCGGTGCGGTCGTCGTCGAGCTGGATGAAGGCGATCCCGGTCACGCCCTGGTAGCCCAGGGTGGCGAAGGTGGTGGTGGTGACCGGCGAATTCTCGTCCACCGAGAGGCGGATCAGGATCTGGCCGGTGACGCGCGGGTCGAACACGATCTCGTCGACGCGGCCCACTTCCAGGCCGCGGTAGCGTACCGTGGCCTGCGGGTTGAGTCCGGGGATCGACTGGGTGGTGACGATCTCGTAGGGAACGAAATCGGTCTTGTCGCGATTGAGCCAAAGGCCCACCAGCACCGTTGCGATCAACAGTGCGATCGTGAACACGCCGGTCATCAGGGCATATGACCTGTTTTCCATATCAAGTCTCCGAATCGTTCTGGGCCTGGCGCTCTTCGAGCACTTCCAGCGCCCGCTGGCCGCGCGGGCCCAGGAAAAAGTGTTTGATGAACGGATGGTCGACGCGCAGCACGTCGCACGACGGACCGACCGCAAGCACGTGTTTTTCGGCCAGCACCGCGATGCGCGAGGACAGGGCGAACAAGGTGTCGAGGTCGTGGGTGACCATCACCACCGTGAGCTTGAGCTCGCGGTGCAGGGTCTGGATCAGGGCCACGAAGGCATCCGACAAATCGGGGTCGAGGCCTGCGGTGGGCTCATCCAGGAACAATAACTGAGGTTCCAGCGCGAGGGCGCGCGCCAGCGCGGCGCGCTTGACCATCCCGCCCGACAAATCGGACGGCATCTTGTTGGCGTGCTCGGGGCCGAGGCCCACCATGTCCATCTTGAGCAGCACCGCGTCGCGGATCACGTCCTCGGGCAGGGCGCGCAGCTCGCGCATCGGCAGGGCGATGTTGTCGAACACGGTCAGGGCCGAATACAGCGCGCCCTGCTGGAACAGCATGCCCCAGTGGTTGCGCATGCGCTGCAGGTCTTCCGGCTCGGCCGCGCTGATGTCCTCGCCGAACACGTGCACCGTGCCCTCCGAAGGGCGCTCCAGGCCCAGCATCTGGCGCAGCAGCACGGTCTTGCCGGTGCCCGAGCCGCCGACGATGGTCAGGATCTCGCCCGCGTAAATATCGAGATTCAGGTCCTGGTGCACCACGGTGCGACCGAAGCGCGTCCACAGCTTGCGGATCTGGACCACCGGGGCGCCGACTTCCTCCTCGGGGCGCATGTTGAGGCGCTGGGGGCCGCGATGGGTATTCGGCATCAGAACCCCACTCCGCTGAAGATGATCGCGTACACCGCGTCCGCCAGGATCACCACCGTGATCGCGGTGACCACCGAGGTGGTGGTGCCGCGTCCCAGGCTTTCGGTGTTGGCCTTGATGCGCAGCCCGAAATGGCAGGCGATCAGCGCGATCAGCACGCCGAAGGTCACGCCCTTGAGCAGGCCGATGGTGTAGTTCACGTAGGGGACGGCGTCCGGCAGCTTCTGGATGAAGTAGCGGAAGGACAGGTTCAATTCGATCTTGGCCGAGACCATGCCGCCGATCAGGGCCATGGCGTCGGTCCACACCACCAGCAGCGGCATCGAGATCGCCAGCGCGATCACCTTGGGCATGATCAGGCGGTAGCCATGCGAGATGCCCATCACCAGCATGGCGTCGAGTTCCTCCGTCACCCGCATCACGCCCAGCTGCGCCGTGATCGAGGAGCCGGAGCGGCCGGCCACCAGGATCGCGGCCAGCATGGGGCCGAGCTCGCGGATCACGGCCATGCCGAGGATGTTGACCAGGTAGATGTCGCCGCCGAACATGCGCAGCTGCTGCGAGGATAAATACGACAGCACGATCCCGATCAGGAAGCCCACCATCGCGGTGATGCCGAGCGCCTGGAAGCCGGAATGATAGATGTTGGCCGAGATCTCGCGCCAGGGACCGGTCTGCGGGCGGCGCACGAAGCGTCCCAGGTCCTGGACCACGACCCCGATCAGGCCCACGAAGGCGCGCAGGTGCTCGAAGAAATTCAGGATGCCGCCGCCCAGCGTGATGATCCAGTGCAGGGGACTGACCCGGTGGCGCGCCAGCTTGATGCTGCTCGCCTTCTCGATGCGCGCGAACAGGTCTTCCTGGCGCGGGTCGAGCTTCAGGTGGGGCGGGCGCTTCTTGTGCCAGGCGTTCCAGAACATCTGGGCGCCGATGTGGTCCAGGCTTTCGATGCCGGACAGGTCCCAGTCGCAGGCGCCCTTGTCTTTCAGGGTGGCCAGCTGGCGCGTGATGCCTTTCAGGGTGCCGCGCCGCGATAGCGCATGCACCTGCCAGACCCCGTTCGCCACGACAGATTGACCCGCTCCAGAGGCGGAATGCTGGATAGTTAATGTTGGCGCATTTTCAATCTGCATTGTCGCAGTGTAAAAGAGAATCGTTTGCGCCGCCAGCGACGATCCTCTACCGTGTCATGCGGCCAGGTGGCGCACCTGGCGCTGCGGGGCGACGGCGGCCGCGTGAGCGGCTTCGCTCGCCTTTGGCGCGGGCTTGTCGGCCTTGCCGGCATAGTCGCTGGCGAGCAGGGCGGCCGCCTCCGCGCGATCCATGCCGCGCAGCTGCAGCCATTCCTGCACCAGCTTGGCCAGGCGGTCCAGGGCGATGCGGTGGGTGGCGTCCGTTTTCGTATAGATCCAATCCGAAAAGGCCATGAAGTGCTCGAAGGGCGCATCGGCCAGCATCGCACGGGTGGTGTTGGCGAAGCGGCCCGAGTTGGCCACCAGGTCCCAGTAGCGGGCAAAGCGCACCAGGCGCTGCATGGTGGGGAAGTCCACCTTGTTCGTCGCCAGCACCGTGTAGGGCGGATAGGGATCGTAGACCATGCCGAAGGCTTCGGTGTGGCGGATGATCGGCGTGCCGCGCAGGCGCTTGAGGATGCCGAACTGGATCTCCTGCGCGCCCAGGCCCACCAGCTGGTCGAAGCCGCGCGCGAAACTGGCCACGTCCTCCCCCGGCAGGCCGGCGATCAGGTCCACGTGCAGGTGGGCGGTCGAGTGCTCGCACAGCCAGCGGATGTTGTCGGCCGCCTTCTCGTTGTTCTGGCGCCGGCTCACCAATGCCTGGACCTCGGGATTGAAGCTCTGGATGCCGATCTCGAACTGCAGCGCGCCCGGCGGGAATTTGGCAATGGTCTCCTTCAGCGCTTCCGGCAAGTGGTCGGGCACCAGCTCGAAGTGGGCGTAGACCGGATCAGTCGGGTTGGCCTCGATCTTATCGAGGAAGAACTGCATGATCTGCAGGCTGGTCCTGACGTTCAGGTTGAAGGTGCGGTCGACAAACTTGAACAGGCGCGCGCCGCGTGCGTACAGCGACTCCAGCTCGGCCAGGAAGGACGCGAGCGGGAAGGGCCAGGCCGTCTTGTCCAGGGAGGACAGGCAGAACTCGCACTTGAACGGGCAGCCGCGCGAGGCTTCCACATACAGGGTGCGGTGGGCGATGTCGTCCTCGTCATATAAGGAGTAGGGCAAGACGATGTCGCCCATCGGCGGCTGGACCCCGGCGTGCACCTTCATCAGGGGCTTGGGGCCGTTCAGGATCTCCTTGCACAGCTTGGGGAAGCTGACGTCTCCCCAGCCGGTGACGACGTAGTCGGCCAGGCGGGCGATCTCCTGTTCGCCGGTTTCGTAGGAGACTTCCGGGCCGCCCAGCACGATGGTGAGCTGGGGCGCCACGCGCTTGAGCATGGCGACCAGCCTGGTCGTTTCCTCGACGTTCCATATATAGACGCCGAAACCGACGATCCGCGGCTGGTGGGCCAGGAGGCGTTCGACCAGGTCGGTGGTCTTGGCGCCGATGACGAATTCCTGGATCCGCGTCTGCGCCTGCAGTTCGCCCATGTTTGCCAGGAGGTAGCGCAGGCCGAGCGACGCGTGCGTGTAGCGCGCATTGAGGGTGGAGAGCAGGATCGTCATGATGCGGGGCGGGTCGGTGAAAGGAGAGATTGTACGCCGCCCGTCGGCGCGGCCGATATGTCTAGGGCGGGCTAAAATTGTGCGCTTGCGCAAAAAATGGGGTTGACGCGGATCAGCCGCTCCCCCATAATCTCACTCCTCTGCTGCTGACGAACACAACGATTCGCAAGTGCAGCAAGGCAGTACAGAACA
>NZ_JBAMDH010000027.1:0-87316 GCF_036961685.1 Massilia sp. DD77 | reverse complement strand
CGCCACCCGAACCGGTGCGCGAACCGGTGCGCGAAGCGGCACCGGCGCCGAAAGAGACGCCAAAGGCGGCGCCGGAAGAGACGCCAAAAGCGGCGCCGAAAGCGGCGCCCGAACCCGTCGTGGCAAAGGCCGCGCCGGAACCGGTGCGCGCGGCGCCCCCGCCGGCGCCTGAGGAAAACCTGCGCAGCCTGCAGGAGCTGCCGGAAGCGCTGCAGCGCGAGATCCCGAAGGTCGCCTTCGGCGGCTATATCTATTCGCCGAATCCGGCCGAACGCCTGCTCCTGGTCGACAAGATGCTGCGCCGCGAAGGCGAGGAAGTGGCTCCCGGCCTGGTGCTGGAACGTATCCTGCCCAAGGCGGCCGTGATGAATTACCGCGGCAACCGCTACCGTGCCGGCTACTGAGCGCATGGATCGCGTGCTGGCGGTGGTCGGCTGGTCCGGCAGCGGCAAGACCACGCTGCTGGAATTCCTGGTCGGCCGCCTGGCCGCCGAAGGCTTGCGCGTGAATGTGGTCAAGCACAGCCACCACGACATCGAACTCGAACCGCCGCGCAAGGACAGCGCCCGGCTGCGCATGGCCGGCGCGGCCGAGGTCATGATCGCCTCGCCCTACCGGGTCGCGATCCTGCGCGAGCTGCGCGGCGCCCAGGAGCCGCCGCTGGCCGAGCACCTGGCGCGCCTGGCGCCGGCCGACCTGACCCTGGTCGAGGGCTACAAGTGGGAAGCGCTGCCCAAGCTGGAAGTGTTCCGCCCGGCGCTCGGCAAGCCCGCCCTGTATCCGGAAGACGGGGAGATCGCCGCCGTCGTGTCGGATGCGCCCCGTCCGCCGGAGCTGGGGCAGGGTGTCGCCTGGCTCGACCTGAATGCGCCGGATCACGTCCTGGCCTGGTTGCGCGGCTGGATGCGTTCGCGCCCTCAAGTTTCCGAGCGGGCTGCCGTTAATGACTGATACGCCTTAATGGGAGATCGTCATGGATGTCGCGAGTATTGCAAAATTGGCAACCAGCATCGCTGAAACCGGTAACAAGCAGGACGTCAGCCTCGCGGTGCTCAAGCGCGCGCAACAGATCGAGATGTCGAATGCGACCCAGCTGATCGAGGCCGTGCAGGCCGCCGGGCCGGCCAACCTGCCTCCGCACCTGGGCAACAAGATCAATACCACCGCCTGATACCTGGGCGATTGATTTTCCGGCGGCGCCGGGCGACACTGGCGGCTCATTTGCTTTCTCACCGGAGTTTTTCATGTCGCACCGCCATGCCCTGATCGCCGCCGCCCTGGCCGGCGTTTGCGCCGCTTCTTCCCACACCGCCGCCCAGGCCGCCGGCCAGGCCGAAATGGGTACGCCCAAGGCCGACCAGGAAATGTGCTACGGCGTGGCCAAGGCCGGCCAGAACGACTGCGGCACCGCCACCCACGGCTGCATGGGCGCCGCCGCCACCGACAACGACCCGGCCGAATGGAAATTCGTGGCCAAGGGCAGCTGCGCCAAGCTGGGGGGCGCGCTCAAGCCGGGCGCCGCCACGGCGGACAAGGCGGCCGATCCCGCCACCCCGGCCGCGCCGGAAACGCTCACGTCGCCCCAGACCAAGTAAGTCCCATGTTCCTGTCGCAGGCGGGCGTCGGCGTCGGCTTGCGCCCGCCCCACGTCCGCGCCTTCCTCGAACGGCGCCAGCCGGTCGGCTGGATCGAAGTCCATTCCGAAAACTACCTCGCCCGCGCCGGCTGGGATTGGCACGTGCTGCGCCGCCTGCGCGAGGACTACCCGCTCAGCCTGCACGGCGTGGGCCTGGGACTGGGTTCCGCGCGCGGCTTTTCCGAGGCCCACCTGGCGCGTGTGCGCGCACTGGTCGAGGCGGTCGATCCCTTCCTGGTGTCCGAGCACCTGTGCTGGGGCGCGCTCGGCGACCGCCAGCTCAACGACCTGTTGCCGCTGCAGCTCGACACCGCCACGCTCAAGCTGCTGTGCGCCCGCGTCCAGCAGGCGCAGGAGCTGCTGGGCCGCCGCATCCTGGTCGAGAACCTGTCCGCCTACGTGCGCTTCCAGGGCGACGCGATGAGCGAGGCCGCCTTCCTGGCCGAGCTGGCGCGGCGCACCGGCTGCGGCATCCTGCTCGACGTGAACAACCTCTACGTCAACCAGCGCAACCACGGCGAGGATGCGCTCGCGGCGATCGCCGCGCTGCCGGCCGGGAGCGTGGGCGAGATCCACCTGGGCGGCCATCTCGAGACGCCGGCCGCCGTGATCGATCACCATGGCGCGGCGGTCGCGCCAGCCGTGTGGGCCTTGTACCGCGCCGCGCTCGAACGCTTCGGGCGCCTGCCCACGCTGGTCGAATGGGATACCGATGTCCCGGCGCTCGACGTGCTGCTGGGCGAGGCGGACAAGGCGCGCGCGATCGCGCAGCAGTACGAGGCGCCCGCACCGGTGGCGCAAGCCCTGGCCCCCTTCGCAGGCGACGCCGCGGCGCCGGAGGCCGCCGGCCTCCAGCAGCGTTTCGGCCAGGCGCTGCTGGACGCCGCCATGCCGCTGCCGGAGCTGCGTGGCGACCCCGCGCGACTCGGCGTCTACCGCGGCAACCTGGCCGAAAACTGGCGCCGCGCCCTGGCCAATGCCTATCCCGTCATCTTTCAATTGGTGGGCGCGGACTATTTCGGCGGCCTGGCGCGCGCCTACGGCAGGGCGCACCCTTCGCAAGACCCCGACCTGAACCGCTTCGGCGCGCAGCTCGCGTCCTTCCTGGACGGCTTCGAGCCCGCCGCCGAGCTGCCCTG
Organism: Massilia sp. DD77; assembly: GCF_036961685.1. Taxonomy (NCBI): domain Bacteria; kingdom Pseudomonadati; phylum Pseudomonadota; class Betaproteobacteria; order Burkholderiales; family Oxalobacteraceae; genus Massilia; species Massilia sp. DD77. The sequence goes on along the minus strand of NZ_JBAMDH010000027.1, from coordinate 84,541 downwards.
GCTGGCCGACATGGCGCGCCTCGAATGGGCCTTGCACCTGGCCTGGCAGGCGCCGGACGTGGCGCCGCTCGGCATCGGCATCCTCACGGGATTCGATCCGGCCCGGCTGGCGGGCGCCCGCCTGGCGCTGCATCCGTCCTGCGCGCTGCTGCGCAGCCGCTGGGCCGTGGCGCGGCTGTGGCTGGCCCACCAGGACGGCGGCCCGGCCTTTCCGGAAACGATGGAAGGAAACGGCCATGCGCTGGTCGTGCGCAGGGGCTGGAAAGGGGAGGTGGTGGAGACGGGCCGCTTCGAAGACCTGGCCCTGGCGCGCCTGATGGAGGGCGGCACACTGGGGGCTGCGCTGGACGCCGCGCTATGCGATACGGAAGCGGGGGGCGGAGAGGTGCCGGATATCGGCGCGATGCTGCGCCGCTGGTTCGGGCTGGGCGTCGTGGCAGCGATCGCGGCGGACGACGCCCGGTAACGGAAGAATGCGGGAGGATGCGGAAGATGCAGGAGGCCGCGTCGGGCGGCGCTCAGTGGAAGGCGCGCAGGATGCGGTCTTCGCCGCTGCGGTCGCGGAAACGCTCGTTGGCGGCGCGGGTGGCGGCCATCATGCGCTCCAGCTGGGCATCCTCGAAGCGCGCCAGCTCCTCGTTCGCCGCCTCCAGCGCCAGCGCCAGCTTGGCGCGCGCGCTCTGGTAGAGGGCGCTCGAGTAGTGGTCCGTATTCTTGAGCAACTCTTCCGCGTTTTCGATCACGAGCCGCAGGTCGCCGATCAGCTGTTCCTGGGACTGTGCGCGGTGTTCCGGGGTTTCCATCGTCTTCACCTTTGAGACCGATTGATGACGTCTTAAAATATAAACAAGGAAGCCCCGCTTTGTTTGTTAGCGCGCAAACATAGCCGACACATCCGGAGCGCGCCGGCGCACGCTTACTGCACGCGAATCTGCAGGTCGCCGATCGTGACGGTCTGTCCGCTGCGGATCTTGGCGGTCTTGCGCAGCTCCTGTTTCCCATCGACCGACACCGCGCCGCTGGCGACCATGTTCTTGCCGGCGCCGCCGCTGTCGACCAGGCCGACCAGCTTGAGCAGCTGGTTGACCTCGACGAATTCTGATGTCAAATCGAAAACTATTTTTTGCATTCTATCCTCGGGGTGGGTAAGGGCGGCGTACGATAGACGAGGCCGCCAGTGCGGTGTTCAGACGCGGTCCGGCCGCGTCATCTCGATCGGGACGATCCACTGCTCGAACTGCTGCTCGTCGACGAAGCCGGTCTGGAGCGCGGCCTGGCGCAGGGTCAGGCCTTCGCTGGAGGCCTTCTTGGCGATCTGCGCGGCGCGATCATACCCGATATGCGGGGCGAGCGCGGTCACCAGCATCAGCGATTTTTCCATCAGCTCGCCGATCCGGGCGTGGTTGGGTTCGATGCCCTTGGCGCAGTGTTCGTCGAAGGAGCGCATGCCGTCCGCCAGTACCCGCGCGCTTTGCAGGAAGTTGTGCGCAATCATGGGCTTGAACACGTTCAGCTCGAAATTGCCCTGCGAGCCGCCGACCGTAAGCGCCACGTCGTTGCCGAACACCTGGCAGCACAGCATGGTGAGGGCTTCGCACTGGGTCGGATTGACCTTGCCCGGCATGATCGAGCTGCCCGGCTCGTTCTCGGGGATCGTGATCTCGCCCAGGCCGGAGCGCGGGCCGGAAGCCATCCAGCGCACGTCGTTGGCGATCTTCATCAAGGCCGTGGCCAGGGTCTTGAAGGCGCCGTGGGTGGCGACCATGGCGTCGTGGCCGGCCAGGGCCATGAACTTGTTGGGCGCGCTCTTGAAGGCCAGGCCGGTGCGCGAGCCCAGCTCGGCGGCGATGCGCGGCGCGAAGTCCGGGTGGGCGTTCAGGCCGGTGCCGACGGCGGTGCCGCCCGCGGCCAGCAGCAGCAGGCCGGGCAGGGACGCCTTGATCGCGTGTTCCGAATACTCGAGCTGGGCCACGTAGCCGGAGAATTCCTGGCCCAGGGTGAGCGGGGTGGCGTCCTGCAGGTGGGTGCGGCCGATCTTGACGATGTCGGCGAAGTCGCGCGACTTGATCTCCAGGGTCTGGCGCAGCCTGGCCAGGGCCGGCAGGACGCCCTTGGCGACGGCGAGCGCGGCCGCCACGTGCATGGCGGTGGGGAAGATGTCGTTCGAGGACTGGCCCATGTTGACATGGTCGTTCGGGTGCAGCAGGCGCGCCTCGCCGCGTTCGCCGCCCAGCAGCTCGGAGCCGCGGTTGGCCAGCACCTCGTTCATGTTCATGTTGCTCTGGGTCCCGGAGCCGGTCTGCCACACGGCCAGGGGGAATTCGTCCGGGTGGCGGCCGTCGAGGACTTCGTCGGCGGCCGCGATGATGGCGTTGGCCTTGTCGGCGGGGAGCTTGCCGAGCGAGCGGTTGACGGCCGCCGCGGCGCGCTTGACCTGGGCCAGGGCCGCCACCAGTTCCGGCGCCATGCGCTCGGTCGAGATATGGAAGTGGTGGAGCGAGCGCTGGGTCTGCGCGCCCCACAGCCGGTCCGCCGGCACCTCGATGGGGCCGAAGCTGTCCTTTTCAATCCTGTTTTCCATAGACAAGTCCTGTTCTGGTTCTCGTTAACACGGCTGGGACTAAAGAGTTTAGCGCACTGGCCGTTATTTACGTTCAGGCTTCACTTTTCTTCTCCGTTATGGCTTGCCGCTCCCCCTTGCTATTCTTTTGCGCACTCTTCGCGGGTGCCGCCGGCGCTGCCGAACTGGGCGAAGCGCGCGTCAGCTCCTATATGGGGCAGCCGCTCGTGGCCGACATCGAACTGACCCTGATCGAGAACGCCGCGGCGCCGGTCCAGGTGCGCCTGGCCCATCCCAACGTCTACCGCGGCGCCAACATCGGCATGCCGCACGTGCTGTCGACCCTGAACATGTCCGTCATGCAGCGCGACGGCCGCCAGTTCCTGCACGTGACATCGCGCGCGCCGGTGGAGGCGAGCCATCTGCACCTCTACCTCGACCTGGCGGACGGCAGCCAGCGGGGCGTGCGGCTGGCGACCTTGTGGCTGTCGCCGGATCCGAATCCGGCGCCGCCGCCCGTGCCTGTGCCCGTGCCCGTGCCGGCCGCCGCGGCGGCCCCCGCTTCGGCGCCCGCTCCAGCTCCGGCTCCGGTCAAGGCGCCCGTGCCGACGCCCGTGCCGGAGCTTGTCGCCAAGCCCGCGCCCGCACCTGTGGCCAAGCCGCCGCAGTCCAAGCTTGCGTCTGCAGTGAAGGCCGAGAAGCTTGCTCCGCCGGCGGTCCTGGCGTCCGCCGCCGCGGCCCCGGCGCCGGGCAGCTGCGCCCCTGCCGTGCAACCGGCCTCGCCGAAGGTCTGCGCGGCCCTCGACTACAAGAACGCCCAGCTGCGCGAGCAGATCGGCGTGCTGGAGGACAAGGTCAGGGTGCTGCAGGTGGCAATGGGTGCCAGCCCGGCGGCGGTCACCGCGGCCAAGCCGGCCAAGCCCAAGGCGCACAAGCCGCGCAAGAAGCCCCAGCCGGAACCGGTGGACGAGACGCCCTGGGCCTGGATCGGCGGCGGCATCGCGGCCCTGCTGGCGCTGGGCGGCGGCATGCTGGTGGCGAAGCGGCGCAAGAAGGCGGCCGTGGAGCCGACGGTGTCCCTGGCGGCGCGCCTGCGCCAGCGTTTCGCGCGCAAAAAAGCAGCCAGGGAAGCCGCGCCGGAAGCCGCAGAGCCGAGCCTGGAAGAGGTCGCGCACGACACGTCTACACAAGTATAAATTTTGCGTTATACTGAATCCGTGGTCGTCGAGATCACAAACGGCGCAGGGTCTGGCGCAGCCACCACCGATAGCGTGGCGCGAACCGCAGACGAACGTTGAACAAACGCCTGTGTCCGGAAGCAGTCTATTTGCCTACAGCGGCGGTGGACGCCGGAAGCAACCGGCAAGAGGCGACACCAGGAGATACCTGGTGCTCGCTCTCCGCATTCCGCGGCTGAGCCTCCGGCTCGGTTGCACCAAAAGCGCCTGCGGGCGCTTTTTTCATGGCGGATGATCTTGCCGCGCCTGACTATCGAGACCTAGGGTTGGCGGCGCAGCCGCCAACCCTAGGCAAGGGCGACAAAAAAGGCGCCCGGGGCGCCTTTTGTCATTTTTGCAAGTTACCGATCAGTGCGCCTGCATCGCACGGTCCAGCTGCCCCATCCACGGATCGGTCACGTCGCGGATCGCGCGGTCGTTGGCCATCAGCTGCTTGAGCAGGTCGATCTTGCGCAGGCGCTTGGCGCCGTCCAGGGCCGGCACGCCGGTGGCGGCGACACGCGCTTCCACTTTGGCCTCGGCGCCGAGCTGCTCGAAGTTCTTCCAGTCGCCAGCCTGGGCCGCGCTCGCCATCTGGCCGGTCACGGTGGCCAGGTTTTCGTACATCGAGAGGACTTCGTTCGCGGTCATGAGAGCACCAAGGGCTGGAAACGCCGGCCGGATTGCCGGTTGTCTACATCGTTATCGGACGCGCTTTAGGGAACTTTAGGGCTGTTCTCAAAAATATTTGAATATTTTTCAAAGCAAAGAAAAGTTGCTGATAGTGCAATGATAGGCCGCGTGGGCCTCGCTGGCCGGTACGCGCTATTCCCCCTTTTATGCAGTTTGGCCCCGTTTTTCGCAGTCTGTCGCATTTGGCGCGCGCAGGATAAGCCGCTTGCTTAGAGTGCAGCCTGAATTGTTGCGCATTCCGGCGCGAGTCCGGACGCCTGAACAAGAACGAGAGAGACCTATGAGACACATGCCGGTCACGCGCACCGCCGCTGCCCTTGCGCTAGCTTTTGCGGCGGCCAGCGCCGTCGCCCCCGCCCATGCCGAGGCGCCATATTCTTTTGCCGCCACCCCCGGCAAGCTGCCCAAGGACGTGGTGCCGATCCAGTACACCGCCCACCTGGTGGCCGACGTGCCCGGGAACAGCTTCCGCGGCAGCCAGACGGTCGATATCGAGGTCCTGACGCCCACCTCGACCATCATGCTGAATGCCGACAACATGGAGATCGAGGCCGCCAGCCTGTCCGGGCAAGGGGGCAAGCAGGCCAGGCTGACACCTATCCTGGACCGCAAGGCGCAAACCCTGCGTTTCGACCTCGCCCAGCCGCTGGCGCCGGGTCGATACACATTGGCGCTCCAGTTCCGCGGCCTGATCACGCGCGAAGCGCGCGGCATGTTCTACGTGAACTACAAGGCGGGCGGGGCGGACAAGAAGCTGATCGCCACCACGATGGCCCCGAGCGACGCGCGCCGCGTGCTGCCGACCTGGGACGAGCCGTCCTTCCGCGCCCGCTTCAAGCTGACCGTCGACGTGCCGGGCAACTTCAAGGCCTATTCCACCACCCCGGTCGAAAAGCGCGAATCCCTCGCCGGCGGCATGCAGCGCATCTCCTTCGGCAACACGCCGAAGATGCCGAGCTACCTGGTGGTGCTGGTGGCGGGCGAGATGGAGCGTTTGGCCGGCGAGCAGGACGGGGTCGACATCGGCATCGTGACCACCGAGGGCAAGCAGGGCTCGGCCATTTTCCCGCTGGCCGCCTCGCGCGAGCTGCTGCATTACTTCAACGACTACTTCGGGATCCCGTATCCGCTGCCCAAGCTGGACCAGATCGCGATTCCGGGCGGCTTCAACGGCGCCATGGAAAACTGGGGCGCCATCGTCTACAACGAGCCGACCCTGCTCTACGATCCGAAGCGCAGTCCGGAACGGGTGAAGAAGATGTCCTTCGACATCAACGCCCACGAACTGGCCCACCAGTGGTTCGGCAACCTGGTCACCATGGCCTGGTGGGACAACCTGTGGCTGAACGAAGGCTTCGCCTCCTGGATGGCGGCCAAGGCCACCCAGCACTTCCACCCGGAATGGCGGCCCTACCTGAGCGGCATCGCGGAGCGCGAGTACGTGCTCAACCTGGACGCGCGCAAGACCACCCACCCGATCCAGGCCAAGGTCGACAACGAGGAGCAGGCCGCCGCCGCCTTCGACGCCATCACCTACCACAAGGGCGAGGCTTTCCTGCGCATGCTCGAGGCCTACCTGGGCGAGGAACCCTTCCGCAAGGGCATCCGCGCCTACATGGCCAAGCACCAGTATTCGAACACCACCTCGGCCGACCTGTGGCAGGCGCTGGAAAAGGCGACCGGCAAGCCGGTCGAGAAACTGGCTTCGGACTGGACCCGGCAGCCGGGCTTCCCGCTGGTGAAGGTGGAGCAGGCCTGCGAGAACGGCAAGCGCCGGGTCACCCTGTCGCAGGAGCAGTACCGCCTGGACGAACCGGCCGCCGAGAAACGCCTGTGGGACATCCCGGTGCAGGTCGGCACCGTCAACGGCAAGGCCTGGACCCTGCTGCTGTCCGGCCAGAGCAAGACCTTCACCCAGGCCAGCTGCGAAGGCGCGCTGGTGGTCGACCCCTACAGCGTGGGCTATTTCCGCGTGCACTACGACCCGGCCAGCTTCCAGGCCCTGGCGGCCCAGGCGCCGCAGCTGCGCGACTCCACCCGCCTGAAGCTGCTGACCGACACCTGGAGCATGGTGTCGAGCGGCCGCATGCAGCTGGACGGCTACCTGAAGCTGGTCGCCAGCTACGGCGACGAGCCGCGCCTGGCGGTGTGGGATTCGATCCTGTCCAACCTGCGCACTCTCGAATCGCTGGCGCGCGGCGAGCCCGAGCAAGCCCTGATCCGCCGCTTCCTGATCGGTTTCGCCAAGCCGAAGTTCGAGAAGCTGGGCTGGGAAGAAATGCCGGGCGAACCCGTGGAAGACGCCGAACTGCGCGCGCTGCTGGCCACCGCGCTGGCGCGCGCCGGCGATCCGCAGGCCATCGCCGAGGGCAAGGCCCGTTTCGCGCGCTACCTGGCAGACCCGAGCGCGGTGTCGCCGGCCATGATCGATTTCGTCATCGGCACCGCCGGCCGCTACGCCGACGCCGCCACCTACGACGCCCTGGCCGCGCGTGCCGCGGCGGCCGCCACCAGTGAAGAGCGCAACCGCTTCGGCAAGGCCCTCACCAGCGCCCAGGACCCGGCGCTGGCCACGCGCACCATGCAGGCCCTGGTCTCGCCGGGCACCCCGCCGGACCTGATTCCCTACATGCTGTACGGCGTGGCCGGCGAGCACCTGGACCAGACCTGGGCCTTCGCCACCGCCCACCGCGACGCCCTGCTGAACAACATGGAGGCGGTCGGACGCTACAGCAGGTTCGCCGGCATCGTCGGCTCCTCGGCCGATAGCCGCCACGCCGACATGATGGAAGCCTATATGCGCAAGCACTTCGGTCCGGAGGGCGTGGTCGAGGCCGAGCGCGTCGGCAATGGCGTGCGCATCCGCGCCGCGCAAAAGGCGCGCCTGCTGCCGCAGGTTCGCGCCTCGCTCAAGTAACAAGCACGAGAACAAGCACGACAAACACACCCACCAAGAGAGAAGGGAAGCTATGAAAACCAGCTGGACTCCAATCAAGACCGCCGTCGCCATGGCCCTGTGCGGCGCCGCCTTCGCCATGGCGCCAGGCTTCGCCGCCGAGCAGGACAAGGCAAGCGAAGCGGGCGTGGCGCAGGCCAGGCCGGCCGCCGCCATGCTGCCGGGCGACGATTTCTTCGCCTGGGCCAACAGCGAGTGGCTGGCCAAGACCGAGATCCCGGCCGACCGCGGTTCCTGGAGTTCGATGCACGCCCTGGCAGAGGAAACCAACGGGCGCATCATCAAGCTGATCGAAGCCGCCGGCACCGACAAGGCCGCGAGCGCGGAAGCGCGCAAGGTCGCCGCTTTCTACAAGGCCTACATGGACGAAGCGGCCATCGAAGCGGCCGGCACCGCGCCGCTCAAGCCGCATCTGGCCAAGATCGCGGCGATCAAGACGCGCACCGACCTGGCGCGCGCGCTGGGCGGCACCTTGCGCGCCGACGTCGATCCGCTGAACGCCACCAACTTCGAGACCGAGAACCTGTTCGGCGTGTGGATCAACCAGGGCCTGAGCGACCCGACCCGCAACGTGCCCTGGCTGCTGCAGGGCGGCCTGGGCATGCCGGACCGCGCCTACTACCTGGACAACAATCCGAAGATGGCCGAGCTGCGCACCAAGTACCAGGCGCACATCGCCGCCATGCTCAAGCTGGCCGGCTACGACAAGGCCGAGGAACGCGCCCTGAAGATCTTCGCCCTGGAGTCCGAGCTGGCCCAGAGCCACGCCTCGCGCGAAGACTCGAGCGACATCCAGAAGGCCAACAATGTCTGGAGCGCCAAGGACTTCGCCGCCAAGGCCCCGGGCATGGACTGGAAGAGCTTCCTGTCGGCCGCCGGCCTGGGCAAGCAGGACCGCTTCATGGTCTACCATCCGACCGCGCTGGCCGGCGCCGCGCGCCAGGTGATGGCGACCGACGTCTCGACCTGGAAGGACTACCTGGCCTTCCACCTGGTGAACCAGTTCGCCGGCAGCTTGCCGAAGGCCTTCGCCGACCAGCGCTTCGCCTTCTACGGCACCGCCCTGGCCGGCACGCCGCAGCAGTCGCTGCGCTGGAAGCGCGCACTGGCGGCCACCAACGGCGCCATGGACGACGCGGTGGGCAAGCTCTATGTGCAGAAGTACTTCCCGGCCGAGAACAAGGCCCGCATCCAGCAGATGGTGGTCAACATCAAGGCCGCTTTCGAGCGCCGCATCGACAAGCTGGACTGGATGGCGCCGGCCACCCGCGCGCACGCCAAGGAAAAGGTGCGCACCATGTACGTGGGCATCGGCTACCCGGACAAGTTCAAGTCCTACGAGGGCCTCGAGGTTTCGCCGACGGATGCCTTCGGCAACGTGGTCCGCGCCCGGGAATACCATTACGCGCAGCAGCTGGCCAAGCTGAACGCCAAACCTGAGCGCACCGAATGGTGCATGCCGCCGCAGCTGATCAACGCGGTCAACCTGCCGATGCAGAATGCGCTGAACTTCCCGGCCGCGATCCTGCAGCCGCCGTTCTTCGATCCGCAAGGTTCGGACGCGGTGAACTATGGCGCGATCGGCTCGGTGATCGGCCACGAGATCAGCCACAGCTTCGACGACCTGGGCGCCCAGTTCGACGCCCAGGGACGCCTGCGCGACTGGTGGACCAAGGAAGACCTGGCCCACTTCAAGGCCGCGTCGCAGAAGCTGGTGGAACAGTACGGCGCCTACAAGCCTTTCGACGACCTGGCGCTGAACGGCCAGCTGACCCTGAGCGAGAACCTGTCCGACCTGGCGGGCCTGGCGGCGGCCTACGACGCCTACAAGGTGGGAATGGGCGCCAAGGCCGGCGCGGAAGCCGACCGCGAATTCTTCACCGGCTACGGCCGCGCCTGGCGCACCAAGATGCGCGAAGCGACCCTGCGCCGCGTGGTGCTGACCGACGGCCACGCGCCGGCGCAGTACCGCACTTATACCGTGCGTAACCTGGATGCGTGGTATGAGGCCTTCGATGTGAAGCCGGGGCAGAAGTTGTACCTGGCGCCGCAGGAGAGGGTGAGGGTTTGGTAAGTTGAAGGGTGCACGCCTGATGGGACGGGAGTGCATGCAAACTTGGCCGGGACAATGCCAGCGGCATTGTCCCGGCCTGCGCGGGGATGACGTGCAGGGGGAGCGTACGAAAGATGCCTTGCCGATTCTCCGAGCTGCCCTAAAAACCGTCGTCCCGGCGAAGGCCGGGACCCAAGTTCGTCGCGTAATGAGCGCATTCGCGCTCGCCACGATGGCAAGCAAAGCGTTACGATTGCACCATGACCCCCGACGACATCACCCGCCGCACCCTCGACCACTACAACCGCAGCGCCGACGCCTTCTTCGCCGGCACGATCAGCCACGACGTCAGCCAGAACATCGACGCGCTGCTGTCCGCCATCACCGCCCCAGCCCCGTGCACGATCCTGGACCTCGGCTGCGGCCCCGGCCGCGACCTGAAAACCTTCACCGCCCTCGGCCACCGCGCCATCGGCCTCGACGGCAGCGAGCAATTCGCGCAGATGGCCCGCGCCTACAGCGGCTGCGAGGTCTGGCGCCAGGACTTCCTGCACCTCGACCTGCCGCCCGCCATGTTCGACGGCATCTTCGCCAACGCGGCCCTGTTCCACGTCCCCAGCGCCCAATTGCCGGAAGTACTTGGCCACCTGTTCGCCACCCTCAAGCCCGGCGGCGTGCTGTTCAGTTCCAACCCGCGCGGCCACAACGAAGAGGGCTGGAATGGTCCGCGCTACGGCAGTTATTACGATTACGAAACCTGGGAGCACTACCTCACCACCGCCGGCTTCACGCCCCTGCATCACTATTACCGTCCGGCAGGATTGCCGCGCGAACAGCAGCCCTGGCTGGCCAGCGTCTGGCGCAAACCTTGAATGTTAAGCATCGTACAGAGTGGCTCGGCAATCGCGCATAAGGTGAAACTTCGATTCAACCCAGCATGAGGAGACCGTGATGAACAAGGACCAGATCAAGGGCCAGGCGAAGAACGTTGGCGGCAAGATCCAGCAGAAAGTCGGCGAAGCCGTCGGCAGCCGCCAGCAGCAGCGCGAAGGCCTGTCGAACCAGGCCGAGGGCAAGGTGCAGGAGAAAGTCGGCGACGTGAAGGACATCGTCAACAAAGGCAACCGCTAGGCCGCCGTTTTCACCAACGCCAGCCCCACAAAAAAGCCGCGCTGTGCGCGGCTTTTTTCTTATCCGGACTCCTTCCGCTTGACCGTCCGGTCGCCCAGCACGTCCTCGATGTACAGCATCCGCACCAGCACCGCCAGTCCCGCCGCCAGCGGCGTCGCCAGCGCCACGCCGGCGAAACCGAACAAGGTGCCAAAGATCAACTGCATCACGATCACCAGGGCCGGCGGCAGGTCGACCGCGCGCGCTTCGATCAGCGGCTGCAGCAGGTAGCCTTCCACCAGCTGCACGCCGACGAACAGGAAGACCGTGTACATCGCCAGTTCCGGGCTGATCGACAAGGCCAGCAGCACGGCCGGCACGCCCGCCATGACGGGGCCGAGGTAGGGGATGAAGTCGAGCAGGCCCGCGATGATGCCGAGGATGAGCGCCAGCGGCACGCCGAGCATGCTCAGGCCGATCGAGGTGGCGATGCCGACGATCAGCATCGAAGCCGCCTTGCCCATCAGCCAGCTGGCCAGCGTATGGCCGAGTTCCTGGAGTACCTGGCGGGCCCGGTCGCGCTTGGTCTGCGGAATCAGGCGCACCACGCCGGTCGTGTAGAGCTGGGGCGTGGCGGCGAAATAGATGCCGACGAAGAGGATGATGACCACATTGCCGAGGGCGCCGAGGATGCCGGTGAAAAACAGGCCGGCGTTCGGCACCATGTTGCCCATTTGCTTGACGATCTGTTCGGGCGGCGGCAGCTCGCCGGCGATGCGCTTGAGCAGGGGGTGCTGGGTGACCTCGCTTTGCAGGCGCTCCACGGCGGCCGGGATCTCCTTCGCCAGCTTGCTCGACTGCTCGGCAATCTGCGGCGCCATGGCCCACCCGCCCAGGCCGATGACGGCAAGCAAGAGCAGCACGACCGCGGTCAGCGCCAGCTTGCGCTTGAGGCCAAAGCGGCGGTGCAGGATCTCGCTCAGCTTGTAGAGCAGCACGGCGCACAGGATGCAGGCGAAGGTCAGCAGCAGGGCGTCCGCGGCCAGCACGATGGCGGCGGCGCCGAACAGGAACAGGACCGCGATGCCATTGATGAGCGTGGCGCGGCGCGCTAGCCGGCGCTGCGCCTGGGGCGGCTCGGGCGGCGGAGGCGCGCTGGGGGCTTGGTCGTCGTTCATCGCTATCTCCCTTCGGGCGGCGGTGCCGCGTTGCAAAAAGATTAGCACTGGGCGGGATACGGCTGTGTGCGGAAGCGTACGGAATCGCTCATCGGGCCTTGCTATATTGATATCGAACCCACTGAAAAGGAGAACACCATGAACAAGGACCAAGTCGAAGGCAAGCTGCAAGACATCGGCGGCAAGATCCAGGAAGAGGCCGGCAAGCTGGTGGACAGCCCGGAGCAGCAGCTCAAGGGCCTGAAGAACCAGGTCGAAGGCAAGACCCAGGAAAAGCTGGGCGATGCGCGCGAAGCGCTGGATGAGGCGGTGCGCAAGCCGTAAGTCTTACTTGCGCTGGATGGGGAACAGCCGCCGGGAGGCGGCTGTTGTTGTTTACGGGTGTGTGTAGGAACCCGCCTTCGCGGGGATGACGTTGATATAGCGCGGCTGATTGCTACCCGCACGACTTCGACTACGTTCGTAAGAACGTCATCCCCGCGACGGCGGGGACCCAAGTTCCACGCTCCGCCACCCCAAACAACAACGGCCGCGATCAACGCGGCCGTTCTCACAGGGGGACGAAATTACTTCGCCCCAGTCCCGCCCAGGTTCTTCTTGAAGAACGCCTCGATCAGCCCATACACGTGCCGCTGGTTGACCTTCCCGGAAATGCCATGCTTCGCGCCCGGATAAGTCATCAGGTCGAACTGCACATTGCGCTTCACCAGCTCGTCGATCAGGCGCGTGGTATTGGTGAACAGGACGTTGTCGTCCGCCATGCCGTGCACCAGCAGCAGCGGCGACTTCAGGCCGTCCAGGTGCGCGAACACGCCGCTGCGCTGGTAGGCTTCCGGATCGCCCTTCGGCGTGCCGCCCACGAACTGCTCGGTGTAGTGGGTGTCGTACAGCGCCCAGTCGGTCACCGGCGCCACCGACACGCCCATCGCGATCTTGTCGGAGGCTGCCGCCAGCAGGCGCAGGGTCATGTAGCCGCCGTAGCTCCAGCCGAACACGCCCACGCGCTTCGGATCCACGAAGCTCTGCGTGCCCAGCCACTCGATGCCGGTCAGCTGGTCCTCGACTTCGTGCTTGCCCAGGTTGTTGTAGATGACGTCGGTGAAGGCGCGCTCGCGGCGGCTCGAGCCGCGGTTGTCGAGGCGGAAGACCACGAAGCCCTGCTGCGCCATGTACTGGTCGAAGTAGTTGCCCCAGGCGCGGGTCACGCGCTGCGAGTGCGGGCCGCCGTAGGTGAACAGGAAGACCGGGTAGCGCTTGGCGGCGTCGAAGTTGGCCGGCTTGATGATGGAGTAGTGCAGGGTCTGGCCATCCTTGGCCTTGATCGTGCCGTACTCGGTCGGCAGGTGGTCCGGCAAGTACTTGGCGTAGGGATGGTTCGCGTTCAGCTCGTTCTTCTCCAGCCATTCGACCATCGAACCGTCGGCGCGGCGGATCGACACTTGCGGCGGGGTGCGCGGGTTCGAATAGGTGTCGACGAAGAGCTTGCCGTTGCCCGCGAAGGAGGCGTCGTGCCAGCCGTCGCCGCTGGTGATGCGCGCCGGCTTGGCGGCGTTGCTGCCGTCCAGGTTCAGCGCATAGGTCTGCTTGTCGATCACGGCGTCGCGGTTCGACGAGACATAGACCTTGCCGGCGCTTTCGTCGACGGCCAGCACATTGTCCACGCCCCATTCGCCCGACGAGATCGGATGCAGCAGCTTGCCGTCCAGGCCGTACAAATACAGGTGATTGCGGCCGCTGCGCTCCGAGGCCCAGATGAAGGCGTTGTTCTTCTTCAGGAAGCGCAGGTCGTTGTGGATGCTGACCCAGGTCTTCGAGGTTTCGGAGAACAGCGGGCGCTGGGCCAGGGTGGCGACGTCCACGGCCACCAGGTCGAGGCGCTTCTGGTCGCGCGTCTGGCGCTGGTAGACCAGGGTCTTGGCGTCGGCGCTGAAGTCGGCGCGCACCAGGTAGATGTCTTTCTCGGCGCCGAGGTCGATCTTGCGCTGCTCGCCATTGACCGGGTTCACGATCATCAGGTCGATCAGTACGTTCGGATCGCCCGCGGCCGGGTAGTGCTGGTCGATCACTTCGGTGCGGTCGGCGAAGATCTCGAAGCGGCGCACCACCGGCACCGGCGCCTCGTCATAGCGGCGGTAGGCGATGGCCGAATCGTCCGGCGCCCAGTAGTAGCCGGTGTGCTGGTCCATTTCTTCCTGCGCCACGAACTCGGCTTCGCCGTTGTGCACGGTGCCCTTGCCGTCCGTGGTCAGCTGGCGCTCGGCGCCGGTTTTCAGGTCGATCACCACCAGGTTCTGGTTGCGCACGAAGGAGACGTAGCGGCCCTTCGGCGAGATCTTCGGATCGATCACGCTGCCCGAGGCGACCTTGCGCGCGGCCTCCGGCTTGGCGGCGTCGACCAGATAGAGGTCGCCGCCGATCGGCACCAGGAGCTGGCGGCCGTCAGGCGACCAGAAATAGTTCAGGATGCCCGACAGGCCGGCGGTGCGGGCGCGCTCGCGGCGCGCTTTTTCCTCGAGCGACAGCTCCTCGTTCGGCACCAGGCGTTTGGAATCGACCAGGCGCTGGGTTTTCTTGCTCTTGGTGTTGTACTCCCACAGGTCCAGCTGGTACTGGTTGTCGTCGCGGCCGCGCAGGAAGGTCACGCGTTCGCCGTCGGGCGACACGCGCAGGGTGCGCACGCCGGGACCGCTGAGGGCCGGTTCGCCGTAGATGCGGTCCAGCGTCAGGCGTTCGGCCATGGCGGGAGCGGCCGCGAGCGCGGCCAGGAGAAGGAGGAGAGGGCGCATGGATGTCTCTGGAATCTCGTTAATGTAATGCAACGGCGAGACGATACCAGAGTCCGTTTGGAAACGCTGTAAATATGTATCTCCGTTTCAGGCGGGTTTTGCATCGCGAATACGCTGGCGCGCGAGCTTTTCGAAGGACCAGGTGAGCAGCACCGCCGCCACCGTCAACCCCATTACCAGGCCGATCCAGAAACCGGTCGATTCCATCGGCGCCGCCGGCGCCCACGGGAACCACTGCGGCGCCAGGCCCAGGATGCAGCCGACCGGCAGCGACACGCCCCAGAAGGCCAGCAGCTGGATGATCATCGGCGGTCGCGTCACCTGGTAGCCGCGGATGGCCGAGGCGGTGGCCACCTGGGTCGCGTCCGACAGCTGGAACAGGGCGGCGAACAGCAGCAGGTGGGCGGTGGCGGCCTGCACCGCCGGGTCCGAGGTATAGGCGGCCGCGATTTCCCAGCGGAAGATGGCGATGCACAGCGCCGACAGCGCGCCGAAAGCCACCGACATGCCCACCCCCACCCAGCCGACGAAACGGGCGCGCTGCGGATTGCCTTCGCCCATGGCCTGGCCGACGCGGGTCAGCATGCCGATTGCAAAGCTGAGCGGCACCATGAAGACCAGCGACGCGAAGTTCAGCGCCACCTGGTGCGAGGACACCTGCACCACGCCGAAGCGCGCCACCAGCAGGCTGATCAGGCCGAAGGCGCTGACCTCGGCGAAATAGGTCACGCCGATCGGCAGGCCCAGGCGCAGCATGGCGCCGATCGATTTGGCCTCGGGGCCTTCCCAGCGGTCGAAGGGATAGGTGAGCCGGTAGGCGGGCGAGGTCTTCACCCACCACAGCATCGCGCCCAGCATCAGCCACATGCCGCTCGCGGTCGAGACCGCGCAGCCGACCGCGCCCAGCTTCGGGAAGCCCAGGTTGCCGAACACCAGCAGCCAGTTCATCGCCACGTTGTAGACCAGGCCGACAATGGCGATCCACATGATCGGCATGGTCTGGTTGATGCTGGTCGTGTAGCCGTAGAGCGCGCGGTAGCAGGCGAAGGCCGGCATGCCGACGCTGATCACATGCAGGAACAGCGCGGCGCGGTCGGCCACCGCCTGGTCCAGGCCGACATGGTCGAACAGCAGGGTGCACAGGTTGGCGAACAGGCAGGCGAGGAAGCCGACCAGCAGGCCCTTCCACATGGACTGGCGCACCGAATGCGGCACCTGGTCGTGGCGCGCGGCGCCGATCTCGTGCGCCACCACGGTATTGATCGCCATCATGGTGCCCATCACGGTGACGAGCACGATCGACCAGACCGAAGTCCCGAGCGACACGGCGGCCAGCTCTTCCGCGCTGACGTGGCCGGTCATGGCCACGTCCGCCACGCCCATGCCCACCGTCGCCAATTGGCCGAGCAGCATCGGCCAGGACAGGCGCCACAGGGTGGCGATTTCGGTGCGGACAGGCGACGTGGTCGCGGCGGAAACGGTGGCGGTCATGGCATTGCGAAGAAGCGGAGAAAACCTCCGATTCTACTGGCTTATTGCAGAGTCCGCGTTACCTTGCCCGCGACGCTCGGCGCCCCGGCCCTGGTTGAAATGCACACCTTTGAGCATCACATACGGATCATCTCACCCATCCAACCTGATCCAGGAGCAAGCTCGTGGAATACAAGGACTATTACCAGACCCTCGGGGTCGAGCGCGGCGCGTCGGCGGACGAGATCAAGAAGGCCTACCGCAAGCTGGTGCGCAAGTACCATCCGGACGTCAGCAAGCTGTCCGACGCCGACGCGAAGACGAAGGACATCAACGAGGCCTACGACGTGCTGGGCGACGCCGAGAAGCGCGCCGCCTACGACCAGCTCGGCCGCGGCCACCGTGCGGGCGAACAGTTCCGCCCGCCACCCGACTGGGGCGAGCAGTTCGACTTCGGCGGCGGCGGCGCCGACGATATCTTCGCCGACCTGTTCGCCCACATGGGTCGCGGCCGCCACGCGCGCCACGGCGGCCACCAGATGCGCGGCGAGGACATCCACGCGGCCGTCAGGATCGACCTGCGCGACGCCTACCATGGCGGCAGCCGCACCGTCAGCCTGCGCATGCCCCATCGCGATGGGCATGGCCGGGTGACGATGCGAGAAAAGACCCTCGACGTCAGCATTCCGAAAGGCGTGACGCCGGGCCAGCAGCTGCGCCTGGCGGGGCAGGGCCATGCCGGCGCCGGCGGCGGACAGGCGGGCGATCTCTACCTGGAAATCGCGTTCAATGCCGACCCGCGCTACCGCGTCGAGGGCGCGCACGTCTACGAGAACGTCCCCGTTACGCCCTGGGAAGCGGCACTGGGCGCGAGCGTGTCGGTGCCGACGCCGTCCGGTTCGGTGGAGGTGACGGTGCCGCCCGGATCGCAAAGCGGTCGCAAGCTGCGCCTCAAGGGCCGTGGCATCCCGGCCGCCCATCCGGGCGACCTCTACCTGATCCTGGATGTGGTGTTGCCGCCCGCGAACAACGACAGGGCGCGCGAGCTGTACCAGGCGATGGCGCGCGAGATGGCCTTCAATCCCCGGACCGCCTAGGAGGGAGCGATGATGCAAAGGAATGAATCCCTGAGCGGTGTGCTGCTGGACGAGACGGCGCTGACCCTGGACCAGCTCGCCTATGCCTGCAATGTCGAGCCGGAATGGGTGGTGCGCCATGTCGAAGCCGGGGTGCTGGGCGACGGAACGGTCCAGGTGACGGACTGGCGCTTCCGCAGCGGCGACCTCGCGCGGGCCCGCCGCCTGCTGCACCTGGAGCGCGATTTCGACGCCAACGAGGAATTGGCCGCGCTGGTGCTCGACCTGGCCGACGAGATCCGGCGCTTGCGCGCCCGCCTGCACGCTCTCGGCCTGGAGCCCTGATTGCGGCGCCGGCACGCCAGCTGCCGGCGCGCCCATCCAAGCCTTGCGCGCCCGCAAAGCGTCTCTCCCCGATCTGCCCGACCTTAAGAAGTCAGCACGGAGGGAGCCACGATGGAAGAGCTGCTGCCTTACTACGAACGCGAACTGGTCTACCTGAACACGGTCGGCCGCGAACTCGCCCAGCAATACCCCAAGCTGGCCGACGCCCTCGGCCTCGGCGCGGAAGGCAGCGAAGACCCTCACATCCGGCGCCTGATCCAGGCCTGCGCGCTGCTCAATGCGCGCACCGCCAAGAAGCTCGACGACGACTACCCGGAACTCACCGAAGCCCTGCTGGGCAGCCTGTATCCGCACTTCCTGCACGGCATTCCGTCCTGTTCGATCGCGCGCGTGGCGCCGGGCCTGGATGCCGCCGGGCGCAGCCTCATGCCCGAGCACATCCATGTCGTCCCGCGCGGCACCGAGATGAGCTCGCTGAGCGGCAAGGGCACGCCCTGCCGCTTCCGCACCACGAGCCCGCTGGCCGTCGCTCCGGTGACGGTGGCGCGCGCCTGGTTCGATGCCACCTTGCACGCGCCGCCCGGGCTGCGCCTGCCGGCGCGGGCCAGCGCGCGCATCGGCATCACCATCGACAGCGCCATGCCGGCGCGCATGCTGCACCAGCTGGGCCTGCCGCGCCTGCGGCTCTACGTGGACGGCGACAGCTTGCTGAGTTCGGCTCTGCTGGACACCCTGTTCATGGGAAGCATCGCCACCTATGTCGAAGCCGACGGCATGGATACCTGGCGCAAGCTGGAGCGCTTCCCGCTGTCGCTTGGCGGACTGGAGGAGGATGACGCCCTGGTCCCGGCCCCGCCGCATGGCCACCCCGCCTACCGCCTGCTGAGCGAATACTTCGCCTTCCCCGAGAAATTCCATTTCATCGATCTCGACCTGTCCGGCCTGGCCGGCGCCTTGCCGGCCGGGGCGCGCCGCTTCACCCTGCACGTCGTGCTCGCCGGGATGCATGCCGAGGCGAAGGCCGCGCGCATCCTGAAGACCTTGTCCGCATCGCACCTGCTGCCCGGCTGCGCACCGGTGGTGAACCTGTTCGCGCAGCCGGCCAGCCCGGTCCGCATCACCCAGCGCGCCACCATGTACGACGTCATCCCGGGCAAGCACGAGGACGGCATCGAGGTCTACAGCATCGATAGCGTGCACGTGCTCAGGAGCGCGGGCGGCAAGGCGAGCAGCGTCGAGTACCGGCCATATTACGGCTTGCGCCACGGCGAGGGAGGGGGGCGCGGCCAGCGCTACTGGTTCGCCCGGCGCGACGACCGCGGCGACCGCCGCCACCGCATGAAGATCGCCTTCACCGACGACGAATTTTCCCTGGCCGGGGACGAATCGAGCGTCGCCTCGATCAACCTGACCTGCAGCAACGGCCAGCATGCCTGCGCGGCCGGCCACGGCGCACCGGGAGGCGACCTGATGAGCGAGACCGCCACCGGCGGCCTGCCGATCCGGCTGCTGCGCAAGCCGAGCGCGCCCTCGCGCTTTGCCAGCCGTGGCGGTACGCACTGGCGGCTGGTGACCCAGCTGGCCCTGAACCACCGCTCGCTGGCCGACCTGGATGCCTTCCGCGAGGCGCTGGCGCTTTACGACCTGCCGCGCACGGCCGCCACCCAGCGCCAGATCGCCGGGGTGCTGGGCGTGCGCGCCATCCCCAGCACCGCCTGGCTGCGCAACCGCTACGGCGCCAGCCTGGTGCACGGTACCGAGATCACGCTGACGGTCGACGAGGAGGCATTCGCGGGCAGCAGCCTGGCCGTCTTCGCCCAGGTCGCCAGCCGCTTCTTCGGCCTGTCGGTCCACGTCAACAGCTTCACGCGGCTGGTGCTGGTGTCCAGCCAAAGCGGCCAGGGCGACAAGGAACTGCTGCGATGCGAAGCGCGCAACGGCGACCTGAGCCTGGTGTGATCGCGCGGCTGTTTGCCGAGCCGCAGCGCGTCGAGTTCTTCCAGGCCATGCGCCTGCTGCTGCGCTGGCTCGCGCGCCAGGGGATCGCGCCGGAACAGGCGCTTGGCGAGGTCATCCGCTTCCGCAACAGCCTCGGCCTGGCTTTCCCCACGGGCGACATCGAGGCCATCCAATGCGGCACGGCCGACGAGCGCCCGGCGGTCGAGGTGCGCCCATTGCTGATGGGCTTGCTCGGTGTGGCCGGCACGCTGCCGCTCCACTATACGGAGCGCATCGCCGCCTGGGAGGCCGCGACCGGCGACGCCAGTGCGCGCGCCTTCTTCGACATGTTCTCGGGACGGCAGCTGGCGCTGTTCTACCGGGCATGGTGCAAGTACCGGCTGCGTGGTGGTACCGAGGACGGACGTGACCGCTACCTGCCGCTGCTACTGGCCATCGCCGGCACGGCGCCGCGCCAGGCGGACGAGACGGCCGGTTCCGACGCGCTGCCGCCGGCCAGCCTGGCCCGCTTCGCCGCCCAATTGCGCACCCGCGCCGTGCCCGCCGGCATGGTCGCGGGCGTCCTGGCCGGCTACCTGGGGGTGCCGGTGCAGGTGCGCCAGTTCACCGGCCGCTGGGACGTGCTGGACAGCGCGCTGCGCACCCGCCTGGCCGACAACAACTGCACCCTGGGCGCCGGCGCCACGGTGGGCGCGCGCCTGGTGCGTCCGGAGCTCGCCATCCGCATCCGGGTAGGACCCGTGTCCAGCCTCGACTTCGAGCGCTTCCTGCCCGGCCGCGGCGGTGCGCGCGTGCTGGCCGCGCTGCTCGACCGTTTCGCCATCGACGTGCCCTACCGCGAACTGCAGGTGGTGCTGCGCCGCAAGGATGTCGATGGCGCCAGCCTGGACGGCACGACCCGGCTGGGGCTGGACGGCTTTCTTTCCACCTCCGCCAGCAGGCACGACCGCGCAGACCTTTGCTACCTGCTGGCTTGAACGGGTCATCCGCGCGACGCGCCGCGGCCCAGCGCCCTACAATCGTCCTGGACAAGCAACCGAATCAGCAAGGAGGGCATATGGGCGAAGAACTCAAGCAGGCCACGGTGCAGGACCTGAAAGGACGGCGCGTGGCCGTCCTGATGACCGACGGCGTCGAACAGGTCGAATACACGGAGCCCCGCAAGTTCCTGGAGCAACTGGGCGTGGAGGTCATCCTCGTGTCGCCCAAGCCGGCGGGGGCGGAGGTGCAGGGCTTCAACCATGACCAGCCGGGGGACAGGTTCCGGGTCGAGATGAATGTGTCCGAAGCCCGCCCCGCCGACTTCGACGCGCTGCTGCTGCCGGGCGGCGAACGCAATCCGGCCGAGCTGCGCAAGAACCAGGAAGCGATCCGCTTCATCAAGGAATTCGGGGACGAGGACAAACCGATCGCCGCGATCTGCCACGGCCCCTGGCCCTTGATCGAAGCCGGCATCGCCGAGTCGAAGCACCTGACCAGCTGGCCGGAAATCCAGGACGACCTGAAGCAGGCCGGGGCGGAATGGACGGACGACGAAGTCGTCGTGGACGGCAAGCTCATCACGAGCCGCAAGCCGGCCGACATCCCGGCGTTCAACAATGCACTGATGAAGGAGCTGATGGTGATTCAGCAGGCCGGGTCGGATCCGGGGCCGACTTCTTGAGCGTGGTGCGACGGTGATTCAGGACGTTCGACCGGCTGAAAAACCGTAGGGTGCGCGGGGGAGATCAGTCCAGTGGACTAATTTCCCGCCCACGCGTTCAACCAGCCCTGCCGATCTAGCGAAGGTGATCCCACAGCGTCAGGCTGCCCACCACAATCAGCACCAGCCCGCCAAATATTTCCGCACGTTTGCCGACCACCGCGCCGACGCGGTGGCCGATCAGCAGCCCCAGCGTGACCATCGACAGCGTCGCCACGCCGATCGCCACGGCCGGCGTCACGATGCTCGTGTCCGCGAAGGCCAGGCCGAAGCCGACCACCAGCGCATCGATACTGGTGGCAAAACCGGTCAGCACCAGCAGCCAGAACGGCCGCCCGCTCACGTCTTCGGCATCCTCCGAGTCGCCCATGCCTTCCCGGATCATGCGCAGTCCCAGGCCGGAGAGCAGCACGAAGGCGATCCAATGGTCCCAGGCCGCCACATACGAGGCCGCGGCGCTGCCCAGCATCCAGCCGATGACCGGCGTACAGCCTTCGATCAGCCCGAACAGCAGGCCGGTGCGCAGTGCTTCGTTGAGGGGAATGTGCGTGCGGCGGGCGCCCATGGCAACCGCGACGGCAAAGGCGTCGGTCGACATGGCAAGGCCCAGGATGAGCATGGCGGTGAGGGTCATAAGGCTTTCCGATCGGGCATGACAAAGGCATGCACGCGTGGCCCGAACCGCACGCTTGCATGCCCATGGTCTTGCCAACCGGTCGGCTTCCGCACCATGACGCCGGGGCGTCAAGTATGTTGATGCGGAAACTTCCATAACGGAAGCAGGCTACTCCCCAAAGGGTAAGGCATGGTAACGCAGCACGAATGGCTGAGCAAGGAGATCGGCTTCCGCCGGTCCGGTCCGGCAAGCCGCTCCCTTGTGCGCTCGCTTCTCTGGGCGCGCTACTGGACCGGAGGCGCGGGCAGGGGAGCGGCCGAGACCGTGGCCGCGCGAACCGGTGGACGCCCCTCCAGCAAGGCGTGCTGCAAGGCTTCGCGCTGCTGCATTCGCTCGGCGAAGCGGCGGCTCAGCGCTTCGTCGGCGACCGGCTTCGCATCGCTGAAATCGAAGCGCGTGCTGCTCCACAGCAGGCCGAGCTGGCGGTTGTAGCTGTAGAAGCGTTCGCCATCCCAGAGGCCTTCGCTGCCGTGATACCAGGCGCCGTCGAAATGGACGGTGCGCGACCCGGCCCTGGCGGAGAGCATCGACACGCCCTGGGTCTCGATGGCCTGCTGCCGCTGTCCGTACAGGCAATGCAGGGTCGGCGACAGGTCGAGATGGGTGGTCGGGTGCGGCACCGTATGGGTCTTTCCCAAGGCAGGGTCGTGGATGATCATGGGGACGTGGTAGGAAGCGCTGTTGAGTACCTCGGTCGACAGGAACTGCGCCTCGTTGCGGGTACGCAGGCCATGGTCGGCCGTCACGACCAGGACCGTGTCCTCATACACGCCGGACTGCTTGAGCGCGGCGACGATGCGCGCCAGGCCCTGGTCGAGTTCCCGCAGCCTGGCGCCGCCTTCGCGGTACAGCGCCTCCTTGGCGGCGCCCGCCGGCAGCCAGGGGCCGTGCGACACCTGCGGCAGGACGGCAAGCACGAACGGCGTACCGGCTTGCGCGGAACGGGCGATCCGGTCCACGGCCTTGGTCATGATGCGTTCATCCCGTTCGGCCACGCTCAACGCCTGGCCGGCGCTCACCACCTCGCCGCCAAGCTGGTGGACGACCCAGTCGTCGACGGGGTAGCGGACCGTGACCGGATCGAACACCTTGAAGTCGTAGCCTTGCTCCGTCAGCAGCCCGAGCGCGCTCTGGTAGGCGAAGTGCGCCTGCAAGGGGAGGGTCTTCTCGAGCCTGAACGAAGGGTAGAGGCCGGTGAACAGCGAAAAGCGGGCGTAACTCGTGAACGGATAGGTCGAATAATGCTGGGTCGCCACGTAGGCCGATTTCTCCAGCTCCCTGAATGCCGGCAGGCTGGCGGCTTGCTGCGAGGCGTACAGTTCGTAGGGGATGGTCTCCATGACGTAGAAGACGAAGTTGCGGCGCCGCGCCGCATGCTGGGCAGGGGCGTCGCAGCGGTAATGCAGCGCCTGCAGCGCCTGCGCCAGCGCCGGCTCCCCGACGCCCGCGCCGCGTGGTGAAACGAGGCCGCGCAGCATCTCGATGCCCGCCGAGGCATGGAAATTCGATGCCGGCAGGGTGCGGGCCGCCATGCCAGCGCCGGCGCCGGCGGACAGCAGCATGCATAGCGCCGCCGCCGGCCGGGCCAGGCGGCGGCCGATGGCCAGGCGGGGCAGGTCGCGCAGCCGATAGGCGGCCGCGGCGATCAGGAACAGCACGGCGAGCCGCGCCAGGGCGCCCGGGCTCACGTAGTCGAAAAAGGCGTCCGGCCGCTCGCGCACCCAGGTCAGCATCGGTGCGAGCTGGTCGATGGACAGCATCTTTCCCGTCGAACCCAGCGCCTGGAGATTGGCGAAGGCGAGCAGCACGAGCGCGAGCGACAGGAGCATGCTGGTGCGCGCCGCCGCCTTGCGGCCGGCCATGCGGGCCAGGACCAGCAGGGCGCAGGGCAGGACGGCGGCGAGGAGGAAGATGTCGAGCGCGAAGAACTGCATGCGCAGGAGCGGGCCCAGCGCGGCTTCTTCGAGGCCGAGGATGCGCGCCACGATGCGGTAGCCGCTGACCGCCATGATCTTGTGTTTGACGGCCAGTACGCTGGACGCGGCCAGCACGTGGCCGACGATGACGGGCAAGGCGTAGGACGTGGGCGACGCGGGGGAGGACGCAGGGGTGGGATTCGAGGACATTACCGCTGGGTGAGTGAAGCAAGGACGAAACTAATGTTGCCGCTTCGTACTATATCGACCCCTTGCTGAAATGTCATATGGAATCAAGGCAGAGCGTTCGGAGAGGCCTCGCTTGTTGCCGGAATGATGCAATAGCGGGCGCGGGTGCGAGAACGGCCAGGCGAGAAGCACGCCCAACGAGGAAGAGAGAGCGTCACCTTGGTGTCCCACGGATATGGAGCCCGGCGCGTCCAACATAAAAAAGCCGCTGACGAGTCAGCGGCTTTTCGGAAGAGCTTGGTGGAGGCGGCGGGAATTGAACCCGCGTCCGCAAGCACTCTACAGACAGTTCTACATACTTAGCACTATCAATTAATTTAACCTAGGCAACGGGGATGTGCACCCTTTGACTAAGCGAGTTACCTATTATTTAACAGTCGACCAAGTAACCCGGCCTACTGCGAGCCTCTGTAAATGACTCCACGAACCTTGCGGTACACCCCAGAGGCGAGGTGGTGTGGAGCTAGCAGCAATTAAGCTGCGAGTGCGTACGAGTTATCGTTTGCAGTTATTGATTTCTGGGTGTATTTACGAGGTAACCAGCCCTCGGTATGCCCTGCGCTGCTTTGCAACCCACGTCGAAACCAAGTCGCCCCCAGCAGAAGCTCCATTGTACCCCAAGCTGCATGGATGTACAGCGGTTTAGCTTAGAACGTCCTTAAGCGGCGGCGATAAAATAACCCACAATGCATGCTTGAATTGCAATATGCTAGCGTTCTCATATGACCCAGCGAGAGAGTCCCGGTATGGCGTGTATCGTGTGTGGTACCTCCCAGGTGGCCGGCCTCGCCGGCTGGCATGCGACCTGTCCCGCTTGCAGCTACGAAAGCGCGGCGCTGACGGGCGCCATCAATGCGCACACGGGGCCGGAGGTCAACGAGGCAGAGCGCGAAGCGGGGCTGAAGGCGCTGCGCCTGGAGAATTTCAAGACCATCGTGGGCTATGCGAAAAAGCATGCGCAGCCTGGTGGGCGCCGCCTGCTCGACGTCGGCAGCGCCCACGGCTGGTTCCTGGAGACGGCGCGCGAGGACTTCGACGTGCTCGGTGTGGAGCCCGACGCCGTGGTCGGCAGCCGCGCGGCCGCGCGCGGCCTGCCTGTGCGCTCCGGTTATTTCCCCGACGTGCTGGCGGAAGGCGAGCGCTTCGACGTGATCGTGTTCAACGACGTCATCGAGCACATTCCCGATATCCGCAGCGCCCTGGACGCCTGCCGCGAGCGGCTGGAGGAGGGCGGCATCCTGATCCTGAACCTGCCCAGCAGCCGCGGCTTCTTCTACCGCCTGTCCAAGCTGATCGCCCGCATCGGCTGGCGCGCGCCTTTCGAGCGCCTGTGGCAAAAGGATTTGCCTTCGCCCCACGTGCACTACTTCAATCCGCGCAACCTGTGCAAGCTGGTGGCGGGGCAGGGTTTCGAGCTGGCCGAGGCGGCCGAGTTGCCGGCCCTGCGCGCCAAGGGGCTGCTCGAGCGCCTGCGCTGCGCCGGCAATGTGCCGGCCCTGTCGCTCTACATCCAGTACGCCGCGATCATGGCCGCGATTCCCGTGCTGCGCATGTTCCCGAGCGATATCATCGTCGGCGTATTCAGAAAAAAAGCCGCAGGCTGAGTGCCTGCGGCTTTTCTACTAAAGCGAACTCCGCTTAGCGGTTGGCGTTCGCGTTGGCGATCTGGTTGCCGATGATGCCGCCGCCGATCACGCCGGCCACGGTCGCCAGCTTCTTGCCGTTGCCGCCGCCGATCTGGTTGCCGATCAGGCCGCCGATCACGGCGCCGGTGCCGATGCCGACATAGTTCGGCTGGGCCGGAGCCGGAGCGGGCGCCGGCTGGTAGCGCGGCTCTTCATACCGGGTCTGCTTCGGCGCGGCGTGCACCACGCGGGTCTTCTCGACCACCTTCACGACCGGCTTCTCGACCACGCGTTCCTTGACGATCACGGTCGGCTGCGGCGCAGGTTGCGGCTGGGCGTAGGCCACCTGCTGCGGCGCGGCCATGGCCGGGACCATCTGCGGCGCGGCGCTGACGGGCATCGCCATCTGCGGCATGGCGACCTGGCCCTGGACGCCGGCGGCCGGCGTCACGCCGGACTGCATGGCGTAAGGCGAAGCGGCTGCCATGGCGGCGAGCTGCTGCTGGTTCGCCATCGGCTCGGGAGCGCCCTTCGAGGTCGGCAGCAGGCCACTGATCGCGGCGGCGCCGGTCAGGCTGACGATGATCACCGAAGCGGCGGCGGCTGCCATGATCGGGTGAATGCGGTTGGTGGTCTGAGTCGTTTCCATGTTCTGCTCCCTAAGACGTTTTGTTGTCGTGCAGGAGTAGATTAATGGCAGGCCCGACTCAGAGATAGACAGTAGCCTGTATCAATCGTAAAGAGATGTAACCCGGCAATCTTGCGCGCTCAGGCGACGCGTTCCGCCTGGCGCGCCGCGTCCGCCACCTCGCGCAGGGTGCGCAGCAGGTGGTGCGGGGTGTCGAGCAGGTAGTCGGCGCCCCAGGACGAGGGCTCGATCGCGCCGCAATAGCCCCAGCCGCAGGCCACGGTGACCATGCCGGCGGCGCGGCCGGCTTCGATGTCGCGCAGGTCGTCGCCCACGTACCAGCACTGTTCCGGCGCCAGGCCCAGGCGTTGCGCGCCTTCCAGCAGCGGGGCGGGGTGCGGCTTGGCGTGCGGCGTGGTGTCGCCCGAGACGATGCAGCCGGCGTGCGCCAGGCCGATGTTCGGCACCAGCGGGTCGGTGAAGCGGGCCGGCTTGTTGGTCACGATGCCCCAGGCCATCCCGGCCTGTTCGATACCGTCCAGCAGTTCCTTGATGCCGTCGAACAGCGTGGTGTGAAGCCACATGGCCGACTGGTAGCGGTCGAACCAGGCCAGGCGCAGCTCCTCGTAGCCCTCGTCGCCCGGCGCCAGGCCGAAGGCGGCGCCGATCATGCCGCGCGCGCCGGCCGAGGCGGTGGGGCGGAGGATGTCATAGGGCGTCGGCGCCAGGCCGCGCTCGGTACGCAGCCAGTTGACGGCCGCCGCCAGGTCGGGCGCCGTGTCGGCCAGGGTGCCGTCGAGATCGAACAGGATGGCACGCGGTGCCGGCAGAACGGTCGGGAAAGTCATGGGAGTCTACGGAAGGGTTGGAGCGTGATTTATAGCGGCTTGCTGCACGCCACCATGTAGTTCACATCGGTGTCGTTGTTGAGCGAGTAGATCTTGGTGATCGGGTTGTAGGTCAGGCCCTTCATGCTGTCCACCTGCAGGCCGGCCAGGCGTGCATAGTGGGCCAGTTCGGAAGGCGTGATGAACTTGCCGTAGTCGTGGGTGCCGCGCGGCAGCATGCGCAGGATGTACTCGGCGCCGATCACGGCGAACAGGTAGGACTTCGGGTTGCGGTTCAGGGTCGAGAAGAATACGTGCCCGCCCGGCTTGACCAGCGTGGCCGCGGCCTGGACGATCGAGGCCGGGTCCGGCACGTGCTCGAGCATTTCCATGCAGGTGACGACGTCGAACTGGCCGGCTTCCTGGGCCGCCATCTCCTCGGCCGCGATGTGCTTGTAGCGCACTTCGACGCCGGATTCCAGGCTGTGCAGGTCGGCGACCTTCAGCGCCTTCTTGGACAGGTCGATGCCGGTCACCTTGGCGCCCTTGCGCGCCATCGATTCGGACAGCACGCCGCCGCCGCAGCCGATGTCGATCACGTTCTTGCCGGCCAGGGGCGCGCGCGCATTGATCCATTCAAGGCGCAGGGGGTTGATCTCGTGCAGCGGACGGAACTCGGAAGTCGGGTCCCACCAGCGGTGGGCCAGTTCGCTGAACTTCTGGATTTCTAGGGGGTCTGCGTTGGTCGTCGTCATAGGTCGGAATAATAGCGGAATTGGGGTGAGGGACAAGTTCGCGGCAGGAAAAATGTCTTTAGTGTTGCGTGGAAACTTAGGTTCCGCCTTCGCGGGAATGACGTTGTTTTAAGTATCGACTCGACAGCCTTGCGAATCCTGTCACGCGTCCACGAAAAAAAACCCCGCCGAGGCGGGGCTTTTGGATGGTGCCGGGGATTACTTGTTGACGGTACGGGTACCGACGACTTCGATTTCCACGCGGCGGTTCTTGGCGCGGCCGGCGGCGGTCTTGTTGTCCGCTTCAGGCTGCTTCTCGCCCTTGCCTTCGGTGTAGATGCGGTTTTCTTCCACGCCCTTGCCCTTCAGGTAGGACTTGACGGCTTCGGCGCGGCGGATCGCCAGCTTCTCGTTGTAGGCGTCGGTGCCGATCGAGTCGGTGTGGCCGACCGCGATGATGACTTCCAGGTTCATGTCGCCCAGCTTCGAGACCAGCTCGTCCAGCGAGGCCTTGCCGGCCGGCTTCAGGACGGCCTTGTCGAAGTCGAAGAAGGCGTCAGCTGAGTAGCTCACTTTTTCCGAGGTCGGGACCGGAGCCGGGGCTGGAGCCGGGGCCGGTTCGGCGACCGGGGCCGGTGCCGGCGGAGGCGGCGGAGCGACGCACTTGCCATTTTCGAGTTTTTCAGGCGGGACGCACAGCGGCGCGTCGCAGCCCGGGACCGCGTCGGCCGGGGTCCAGTAGCCGGTACGCCAGCACAGGCCGAAAGGATTGCGGGCGATCACGCCGCGGCTGTCCTGCACATAGGCGCTGTACGGGGTGCGCGCCTGGATGTCGGTGGTCAGCGGTGCATACGGCGGTGCGCTCTGCGCAAAGGCATTGCCCGCGATCGCGGCCGACGCTGCGAGCAAGAAAGTGACCAGTTTGTTCATATTGTTTTCCTTTTCGGTAGATTCCCAGCGACGCAGACAGGCTCCATGTGGTCAGGATGATAACACGGCGGCCGAGCAGTCTGTTTCGTATTATGAAACACGCAATTAACTTCCTGGCCATTTTGCCATATGCACCAAAACTGCACGACTGCACTTAAATCAAACATCAAGCATTATTCGCTTGACGTTGTTTAAATGCAACGTTTGCACAATCGCTCACGAGCCACCTCGACAATCCTGGAAATCTGGAGCGCCGTGGAGGCCTGAAGCGGGCAGGGAAACCTCCGCGAAAACAGGCGCCTGAGGCCCTGTGCGGAATTGCGCAGCAGCTAATGCGCGCGTGGTAGAATCGTCCGTTGCAACTCATAACCAAACGCTGAAAAGCAGCCGACCCGCCCCATGGATCAATTCGCAAAAGAAACAGTCCCCATTTCCCTCGAAGAAGAGATGCGCAAGAGCTACCTCGACTACGCCATGAGCGTGATCGTGGGGCGAGCTCTGCCGGACGTGCGTGACGGCCTGAAGCCGGTGCACCGCCGCGTGCTGTACTCCATGCACGAGAGTAATTACGTCCACAACCGCCCGTACGTGAAGTGCGCGCGCGTGGTCGGCGACACGATGGGTAAATACCACCCGCACGGCGACGCCTCGATCTACGACACCCTGGTGCGCATGGCGCAGGACTTCTCCCTGCGCTACACCCTGGTGGACGGGCAGGGCAACTTCGGCTCGATCGACGGCGACAGCGCCGCGGCGATGCGTTACACCGAGTGCCGCCTGGACCGCATCGCGAGCGAGATCCTGGCCGACATCGACAAGGACACGGTCGACTTCCAGCCGAACTACGACGGCAAGGAAAAGGAGCCGACCGTCCTGCCGACCCGCATCCCGAACCTCCTGATCAACGGTTCGTCCGGCATCGCGGTCGGCATGGCCACCAACATCCCGCCGCACAACCTGTCGGAAGTCATCAACGGCGCGCTGCACGTGCTGCGTACGCCGGATTGCACGATCGACGAGCTGATCGAGCTGATCCCGGCGCCGGACTTCCCGACCGCCGGCATCATCTATGGCGTCTCGGGCGTGCGCGATGGCTACCGCACCGGGCGCGGCCGCGTGGTGATGCGCGCCAAGACCCACTTCGAAGAATACGGCAAGGACGGCGGCCGCACCGCGATCATCGTCGACGAGCTGCCTTACCAGGTCAACAAGAAGTCGCTGCTCGAGCGTATCGCCGAGAACGTGCGCGAGAAGAAGCTCGAAGGCATTTCCGATATCCGCGACGAGTCCGACAAGTCGGGCATGCGCGTGGTGATCGAGCTGAAGCGGGGCGAAGTGCCGGAAGTGGTGCTGAACAACCTGTACAAGCAGACCCAGCTGCAAGACACCTTCGGCATGAACATGGTGGCGCTGGTCAACGGCCAGCCGAAGCTGCTGAACCTGAAGCAGATGCTGGAGTGCTTCCTGTCGCACCGCCGCGAGGTGGTCACCCGCCGCACCGTGTTCGAGCTGCGCAAGGCGCGCGACCGCGGCCACATGCTGGAAGGCCTGGCCGTGGCGCTGGCCAACATCGACGACTTCATCGCGATCATCAAGGCCGCGCCGACGCCGCCGATCGCCAAGACCGAACTGATGTCGCGCGCCTGGGATTCGTCCCTGGTGCGCGAAATGCTGAACCGTACCGAAACCGGCGCCGCCGGCGGCATCGAGGCCTTCCGTCCTGAACACCTGCCGAAGCACTACGGCATGCAGCAGGACGGGCTGTACAAGCTGTCGGACGAGCAGGCCCAGGAAATCCTGCAGATGCGCCTGCAGCGCCTGACCGGCCTGGAGCAGGACAAGATCGTCAACGAGTACAAGGAAGTGATGGCCCACATCGCCGACCTGCTCGACATCCTGGCCAAGCCCGAGCGCGTGACCACCATCATCTCGGACGAGATGGTGGCGATCAAGGCCGAATACGCCGACAACGGCAAGGACACCCGCCGCTCGGCCATCGAGCACAACGCCAGCGACCTGGAAACCGAAGACCTGATCACCCCGCAGGACATGGTGGTCACGCTCTCGCACACCGGCTACATGAAGTCGCAGCCGATCTCGGAATACCGCGCCCAGAAGCGCGGCGGCCGCGGCAAGCAGGCGATGGCGACCAAGGACGAGGACTGGATCGACCAGCTGTTCATCGCCAACACCCACGACTACATCCTGTGCTTCTCGAACCGCGGCCGCATGTACTGGCTGAAGGTGTGGGAGGTGCCGCAGGGCTCGCGCAACTCGCGCGGCAAGCCGATCGTGAACATGTTCCCGCTGCAGGAGAACGAGAAGATCACCGTGATCCTGCCGCTGTCGGGCGAGAACCGGACCTTCCCGGAAGACCACTACGTGTTCATGTCGACCTCGCTGGGCACGGTCAAGAAGACCCCGCTGCGCGACTTCAGCAACCCGCGCAAGGCCGGCATCATCGCCGTCGACCTCGACGAAGGCGACGTGCTGGTGGGCGCCGCCCTGACCGACGGCAAGCACGACGTGATGCTGTTCTCGGACGGCGGCAAGGCGGTGCGCTTCGACGAGAACGACGTGCGTCCGATGGGCCGTACCGCGCGCGGCGTGCGCGGCATGAACCTGGAAGAAGGCCAGCAGGTCATCGCCCTGCTGGTGGCCGAGAACGAGCAGCAGTCGGTGCTCACGGCCACCGAGAACGGCTTCGGCAAGCGTACCCCGATCACGGAATACACCCGCCACGGCCGCGGCACCAAGGGCATGATCGCGATCCAGACTTCGGAGCGTAACGGCAAGGTGGTGGCCGCGACCCTGGTCGACCAGACCGACGAGATCATGCTGATCACGACCGGCGGCGTCCTGATCCGCACCCGCGTGGCCGAGATCCGCGAGATGGGCCGCGCGACCCAGGGCGTGACCCTGATCGCGGTCGAAGACGGCACCAAGCTGTCCGGCCTGCAGCGCATCGTCGAAACCGATCTCGAGGAAGTCGAGCTCGAGCCGGCGCCGGAGTAATCCGGGCCAGGGCGGGAGCGCGGCTCCCGCCCGGCAGCCGGCCTGGTAAGCCGGTTGTCTCTTGTCCACAGGGCGCACCGGCCCGCATGGAAGTCCAATGAAACAATTCGTCCTTGTCCTGAGCGCCGTCGCCGCCTTCGCGGGCTTGCCGTCCTTCGCGCTCGCCGCCGATGCGCACACCACCGCCGCCGCCAAGAAGCTGCTCGAGGTCATGGATGCGCGCAAGACCATGGTCGCCTCCTTCGCCGAGATGGAAAAAGCGATGCCGGTCATGATGCGTTCGCAGGCGGCCAGCATGATCCAGAACGACGCCGGCCTGAGCGCGGCGCAGAAACAGGAGGCGCTGGCGAAGGTCGACAAGGTCCTGCCCGGCGTGGCGCAGGCGCTCAACCAGCTGTTCCGCGATCCGACCCTGGTCGACGAGATGATGGCCGAAATGGTCCCCATGTACGCCGACAATTTCACGGTCGCCGAGATCGATCAGCTGACCGCCTTCTACGCCACGCCCGTGGGCCGCAAGATGATGACCCTGATGCCGAAGCTGTCCGCCGAAAGCGTGGCGCTGAGCCAGAAGATCGTGCTGCCGCGTGTCGGAAAACTGATGCAGCAGGCGATGCAGGACATCCAGAAACAGTAAGCGCCAGGAAAGGACCGCATGACCCAGATCTTCAACTTCTCGGCCGGCCCGGCCGTCCTCCCGAAGGAAGTGCTGCAGCAGGCAGCCGCCGAAATGCTCGACTGGCATGGCAGCGGCATGTCGGTGATGGAGATGAGCCACCGCGGTCCGGAATTCATCTCCATTTACAAGCAGGCCGAGGCCGACCTGCGCGAACTGCTGGCGGTGCCGGCCAACTACAAGGTCCTGTTCATGCAGGGCGGTGGTTTGGGCCAGAACGCCATCATCCCCATGAACCTGCTCGGCTGCTGCCCGCAGCCCGGCACGATCGACTTCATCCACACGGGTTCCTGGTCGGGCAAGTCGATCAAGGAAGCCAAGCGCTATGCCAACGTCAACGTCGCGGCGTCGAGCGAGGCCAGCGGCTTCACCGGCGTGCCGCCGCGCGAGTCCTGGCAACTGACCCCGGGCGCGGCCTACCTGCACATCTGCACCAACGAAACCATCGACGGCGTCGAGTACAACTTCGTGCCCGAGGTCGATGCGCGCACGCCGATCGTGGCCGACATGTCCTCGCACATCCTGTCGCGCAGCATCGACGTGGCCAAGTACGGGGTGATCTTCGCCGGCGCCCAGAAGAACATCGGCCCGGCCGGCCTGACCCTGGTCATCGTGCGCGACGACCTGCTGGGCGAAGCACTGAATATCTGCCCCTCCGCCTTCCACTGGAAGACCGTGGCCGATCACGAGTCCATGTTCAACACGCCGCCGACCTATGCGATCTATATCGCCGGCCTGGTGTTCGACTGGCTCAAGCGCAACGGCGGCGTGGCGGCGATGGAGCAGCGTAATATCGAGAAAGCGCGCCTGCTGTATGCCGCGCTGGACGCCGACGACTTCTACCGGAATCGCGTGGCGCCGGAATACCGTTCGCGCATGAACATCCCGTTCTACCTGCGCGACGAATCACTGAACGAGCAATTCCTGGCCGGCGCGAAGGCGCGCGGGCTGCTGCAACTGAAGGGCCACAAGTCCGTCGGCGGCATGCGGGCATCGATCTATAACGCGATGCCGATCGAGGGCGTACAGGCCCTCGTCGATTATTTGAACGAGTTCGCGGGCCGGTAAGCGCCGGTTGAACGCGTCGGCGGGGGAAATGAGCCCAGTGGACTCATTTGCGCCGGCGCGTTCGACGACCGCCGAACACATCGACTGATTGCATAACCACGATGACAGACAAACTCAAACCCCTGCGCGAACAGATCGATGCGATCGACGCGCAAATCCTGGCGCTCCTGAGCCAGCGCGGCAAGGTCGCGCAGGAAGTCGGCCACGTCAAGGCCGAGACCAACGCCCCCGTGTTCCGCCCCGAGCGCGAAGCCCAGGTGCTGCGCGGCGTGGCCGAGCGCAATCCCGGTCCGCTCAAGGACCGCGACGTCCAGACCATCTTCCGCGAGATCATGTCCTCCTGCCGCGCGCTCGAAAAGCGCGTCACGGTCGCCTACCTCGGCCCGTCCGGCACCTTCAGCGAGCAGGCCGTGTTCCAGCAGTTCGGCAGCGCCATCGAGGCCTTGCCCTGCGTGTCGATCGACGAAGTGTTCCGCGCCACCGAGGCCGGCACCGCCGACTTCGGCGTGGTCCCCGTCGAGAACTCGTCCGAGGGCGCGATCAACCGCACCCTCGACCTGCTGCTGGCCACCACCACCATCATCAGCGGCGAAGTGTCGATCCCGGTCCACCACAGCCTGATGAGCAAGACCGGCTCGATGGACGGCGTCAAGGCCGTGTGCGCCCACTCCCAGGCCCTGGCCCAGTGCCAGGTGTGGCTGAACCAGCACTATCCCGGCATCGAGCGCCGCGCCGTGGCCTCGAACGCCGAGGCGGCCGTGCTGGCCAGCCAGGATCCGAGCGTGGCCGCGATCGCCAGCGAGATGGCGGGCGAGCAGTACCAGCTCGGCGTGGTGCAGGCCCACATCCAGGACGACCCGCACAACCGCACGCGCTTCGTCGTGATCGGCAGTCTCCAGACCGGTCCGTCGGGCCGCGACCGCACCGCGCTGGTGCTGGCCGTGCCGAACAAGGCGGGCGCGGTCTACAACCTGCTGGCGCCGCTGTCCAAGCACGGCGTGTCGATGACGCGCTTCGAGTCGCGCCCGGCGCGCATCGGCACCTGGGAATACTACTTCTACGTCGACATCGAGGGCCACGTGCACGACGCCGCGGTCGCCCGCGCCCTCGACGAACTGAAAGACAACGCCGCCTTCTTCAAGGTGCTGGGGTCTTATCCGCAAAGCCTTTAATCCATCTTCGAGAGACCTGCCATGCACCACCAATTCGGACCAGAATACGTTCGCGCCATCGCCCCTTACCAGGCGGGCAAACCGATCGCCGAAGTCGCCCGCGAGTATGGGTTGAACGAAGCCGACATCGTCAAGCTGGCCTCCAACGAGAACCCCTTCGGCCTGCCGGAATCGAGCCGCCAGGCGATGCTGGCCGCGGCCTCGGAGCTGGGCCGCTACCCGGACGCCAACGGCTTCGACCTGAAGGCCGCGCTCTCGAGCCGCTACGACGTGCCGGCCGACTGGATCACCCTGGGCAACGGCAGCAACGACATCCTGGAGATCGCCGCCCACGCCTTCGTGCAAAAGGGCGAAGCCGTGGTGTATTCGCAGTATTCGTTCGCGGTGTACGCGCTGGCCACGCAAGGCGTCGGCGGGCGCGCCATCGTGGTGCCGGCCAAGGACTTCGGCCACGACCTCGACGCCATGGCGGCCGCCATCGACGCGGACACCCGCCTGGTCTACGTCGCCAACCCGAACAACCCGACCGGCACCTTCTTCCCGGCGCCGCAAGTGGAAGCCTTCCTGCAGAAGGTTCCCGGCAACGTGATCGTGGTGCTCGACGAAGCCTACAACGAATACCTGGCGCCGGAGCACCAGTTCGAATCGAGCCAGTGGGTGCGCAAGTACCCGAACCTGATCGTCTCGCGCACCTTCTCCAAGGCCTACGGCCTGGCCGGCCTGCGCGTGGGCTACGCCATCGCCCAGCCGCAGGTCACCGACCTGATGAACCGCATCCGCCAGCCCTTCAACGTCAACTCGCTGGCCCAGGCGGCCGCGGTGGCCGCGCTGAATGACAAGGACTTCCTGGACAAGGGCGCGCGCAACAACGCCGAAGGCTACAAGCAGATGACCGCGGCCTTCGATGAACTGGGCCTGGAATACGTGCCGTCCTTCGGCAACTTCGTGCTGGTCAAGGTCGGCAAGGACGACGGCGCCGGCGCGCGCGTGAACGTGGCGCTGCTCAAGCAGGGCGTGATCGTGCGCCCGGTCGGCAACTACGGCCTGCCGCAGTGGCTGCGCATCTCGATCGGCCTGCCGCAGGAAAACGCGACCTTTATCGCGGCCCTCAAGCGAGCGCTTTCGACGGGAAGCGCGAGCGCGCTGGGCTGAATGCTGAATAAGATCGTCATCGTCGGCGTCGGCCTGATCGGCGGCTCCTTCGCGCTCGGCCTGAAGGCGGCCGGCGCGGTGCGCCGCGTGGTCGGCATCGGCCGCGAGCCGCAGGCGATGGCGCGCGCGCTGGAGCTGGGCATCGTCGACGAGGTGGCCGCTTCCTACGAGGAGGCGCTGCAAGGCGCCAGCCTGGTGCTGCTGGCGGCGCCGGTGGCCCAGACCGGCCCCATCCTGGCGGCGCTGCTGCCTCACCTCGGCGCCCGCACCGTGGTCACCGACGCCGGCAGCACCAAGAGCGACGTGGTGGCCGCCGCCCGCGAAGTGCTGGGCGAGCGCATCCACCAGTTCGTGCCCGGCCATCCGATCGCGGGCAGCGAATCGAACGGCCCGGATGCGGCGCTGGCCACCCTGTACCGCGGCAAGAAGGCGGTGCTCACGCCCTTGCCGGAAAACGCCGACGACGCGGTCGAGCTGGTGGCCGGGGCCTGGCGCGCCTGCGGGGCGCTCATCCATATGCTGAGCCCCGAAGACCACGACCGGGTGTTCGCCGCCGTCAGCCACCTGCCGCACCTGCTGGCCTATGCCCTGGTCGACGACATCGCCGCCAAGCCGCATGCGGACCTGCTGTTCCAGTACGCGGCCAGCGGTTTCCGCGACTTCACCCGCATCGCCGGCTCCTCGCCCGAGATGTGGCGCGATATCAGCCTGGCCAACCAGGCGGCCCTGCTTACCGAGCTGGATGCTTATCTGGCACAATTGACGACATTGCGCGCGCATCTGGCCGCGTCCGACGGCGCCGCGCTGGAAGCCGTCTACGCGAATGCCCAGCGCGCCCGGCGCGAGTGGATCGAAGCCATCGAAGCCGGCTCTCCACCGCCGCCTCCCAACCAGGAACCAGAATGACGCAGCAAAAACACTACCCTCAGCATATCGACCTGGAACCCGTGCTGCATACGGCGGGAACGGTACGCCTGCCGGGTTCCAAGAGCATTTCGAACCGCACCCTGCTGCTGGCCGCGCTGTCGGAAGGCGCGACCACCATCCACGACCTGCTGGCTTCGGACGACACCATGGTGATGCTGGGCGCGCTGCGCTCGCTCGGCATCGGGTGGGACGAGGTCGACGAGCGCACCGTGGTGGTCCACGGCCAGGGCGGCGTGCTGCCGAACCATGAAGCCGACCTGTTCATGGGTAACGCCGGCACCGCGATCCGTCCGCTGACGGCGGCCCTGGCCGTGATCGGCGGCGACTACACCCTGCACGGCGTCTCGCGCATGCACGAGCGCCCGATCGGCGACCTGGTCGACGCGCTCAACGAAGTCGGCGCCCAGATCGAGTACACGGGCGAGCAGGGCTTCCCGCCCTTGCGTATCCGCCGCGGCCATATCCACGCCGACCGCATCGCCGTGCGCGGCAATGTGTCGAGCCAGTTCCTGACCGCGCTCCTGATGAGCGCGCCGCTGATGGCCAAGACCCATGCGGTGACGATCGACGTGGTGGGCGAACTGATTTCCAAGCCCTACATCGAGATCACCCTGAACCTGATGCGCCGCTTCGGCGTGACGGTCGAGCAGAACGGCTGGGCCTCGTTCACCGTGCAGCCGGGCCAGCGCTACACCAGCCCGGGCCTCATTCACGTGGAGGGCGACGCCTCCTCGGCGTCCTATTTCCTGGCGGCCGGCGCGATCGCCGGCGGCCCGGTGCGCGTGGAGGGGGTAGGGGAGAACAGCATCCAGGGCGACGTCCGCTTCGCCGATGCGCTCGAGCGCATGGGCGCCATCATCACCCGCGGCGAGAACTGGATCGAGGCGCGTTCGAACGGCGTGCTCAAGGCCATCGACGCCGACTTCAACCACATCCCGGACGCCGCGATGACCATCGCCGTGGCCGCGCTGTACGCGGACGGCACCTCGACCTTGCGCAACATCGCCAGCTGGAGGGTGAAGGAAACCGACCGCCTGGCCGCCATGGCGACCGAGCTGCGCAAGGTCGGCGCCGAGGTGGAAGAGGGCACGGACTATATCCGCATCACCCCGCCGGAGCAGCTCAAGCCGGCCACCATCGACACCTACGACGACCACCGCATGGCCATGTGCTTCTCGCTCGCCTCGCTCGACGGCAAGGCGCGCCGCGGCAACGCCATGCGCATCAACGATCCGAAATGCGTCGCCAAGACCTTCCCGGATTACTTCGAGGCCTTCGCCAGCATCGCCCGCAACGAACTGTTCTGACTCATCCGACACCTGTATGCCACATTCGCACATCCCAGTCATCACGATCGACGGCCCGACCGCTTCCGGCAAGGGCACGGTGGCGGCCAAGGTGGCCGAGCGGCTGAGCTTCCACCTGCTCGACTCGGGCGCCCTGTACCGCCTGACGGCGCTGCAGGCGATGCGCCGCGGTATCGAATTGAGCGACGAGCACGGCATCGCCAAGCTGGCCGAGCACCTGCCGGCGCGCTTCGTCGGCCACGACGTGTTCCTGGCCAGCGAGAACGTCACCCAGGCGATCCGGGCCGAGGAAGTTGGCAACATGGCATCGAAGATCGCCGCGCTGCCGAGCGTGCGCCAGGCCTTGTTCGCCTTGCAACTGGGCTTCCGCGAGGCCCCGGGCCTGGTGGCGGACGGGCGCGACATGGGGACGGTGATTTTTCCGACCGCCAAGCTGAAGGTGTTCTTGACAGCAAGTGTTGAGGCACGTGCCGAGCGCCGGTATAAGCAATTGATTGGCAAAGGATTTTCTGCTAATATGGACGATCTGCTGGCGGATTTGCAGGCGAGGGACGAGCGCGATACCAAGCGCGCCGTGGCCCCGCTGGTGCCGGCGGAGGATGCGCATCTGCTGGATACCTCGAACATGAGCGCTGAGGAAGCGATCGAACAGGTGCTGGCGTGGTATGCGCATGCATAGGAATTGATAGTTGTGGATTGTTGTCTTCACTGCCACTGGCAGTGAAGACTTCCCGCGCAGGCGGGAACCCAAGTCCGGTGCGTCACCGTTGGCTCGAGTCATCGCCGCGGTGGCTGTGCTGAGAAACTTGGGTCCCCGCCTTCGCGGGGATGACGGTCTTAAGGTTCGCATCAAGGTTTTGCGATGCGAGGGCTTCAGGACCGTTGTCCTTTGGTGCCTGCATGGCAATTTCGCCGCTGCAGGTGTGTTTCAACCTGACCCAGTTCAGTCCGCACTATCGACGGGCTGCTGGCTAACTCGAGTACCCTTTTTTATGTCTACTGCAACCACCCAAGATACCGGTATGGAAAGCTTTGCCGCCCTCTTCGAGGAATCGCTGTCGCGTCAAGACATGCGTTCGGGCGAAGTCATTTCGGCTGAAGTCGTGCGCCTGGATCACAACTTCGTGATCGTCAACGCCGGCCTGAAGTCGGAAGCCTTCATTCCGGTCGAAGAATTCAAGAATGACCAGGGCGAACTGGAAGTCCAGATCGGCGACTTCGTTTCCGTGGCCATCGAATCGCTGGAAAACGGTTTCGGCGATACCATCCTGTCGCGCGACAAGGCCAAGCGCCTGGCGTCGTGGCTGGCTCTGGAAAAAGCAATGGAATCGGGCGAGATCGTCACCGGTACCGTCAACGGTAAAGTCAAGGGCGGCCTGACCGTCCTGACCAACGGCATCCGCGCATTCCTGCCGGGTTCGCTGGTCGACACCCGTCCGGTCAAGGACACCACCCCGTTCGAAGGCAAGACCCTGGAATTCAAGGTCATCAAGCTGGACCGCAAGCGTAACAACGTCGTCCTGTCGCGCCGCGCCGTCATCGAAGCATCGATGGGCGAAGAACGCGCCAAGCTGATGGAAACCCTGAAAGAAGGCACCGTGGTCACCGGCGTCGTCAAGAACATCACCGACTACGGTGCGTTCGTCGACCTGGGCGGCATCGACGGCCTGCTGCACATCACCGACCTGGCATGGCGTCGCGTGCGTCACCCGTCGGAAGTGCTGTCGGTTGGCCAGGAAATCACCGCCAAGGTCCTCAAGTACGATCAGGAAAAGAACCGCGTCTCGCTGGGCGTCAAGCAGCTGGGCGACGATCCTTGGACCGGTCTGTCGCGTCGCTACCCGCAAGGCACCCGCCTGTTCGGCAAGGTCACCAACCTGACCGACTACGGTGCGTTCGTGGAAGTCGAGCAGGGCATCGAAGGCCTGGTGCACGTCTCGGAAATGGACTGGACCAACAAGAACGTGGCTCCGAACAAGGTTGTCCAGCTGGGCGACGAAGTGGAAGTCATGGTCCTGGAGATCGACGAAGAGCGCCGCCGTATTTCGCTGGGCATGAAGCAGTGCAAGGCGAATCCGTGGGACGACTTCGGCATGACCCACAAGAAGGGCGACAAGGTCAAGGGCCTGATCAAGTCGATCACCGACTTCGGCGTGTTCATCGGCCTGCCGGGCAACATCGACGGCCTGGTGCACCTGTCCGACCTGTCGTGGACCGAAGCCGGCGAAGAAGCTGTCCGCCGCTTCAAGAAGGGCGACGAGCTGGAAGCCGTCGTGCTGGCAATCGACGTCGAGCGCGAGCGTGTCTCGCTGGGCGTGAAGCAGCTGGAAGGCGACCCGTTCAACAACTTCGCTTCGCTGAACGACAAGGGCACCCTGGTCACCGGCACCGTGAAGTCGGTTGAGCCGAAAGGCGCCGTGATCGCGCTGAACGACGAAGTCGAAGGCTACCTGCGCGCTTCGGAAATCTCGCGTGACCGCGTGGAAGACGCCGGCACCCACCTGAAAGTGGGCGACAAGGTCGAAGCCCTGGTCATCAACATCGATCGCAAGGCTCGCAGCATCCAGCTGTCGATCAAGGCGAAAGACAATGTCGACACCCAGGAAGCGATGAGCAAGCTGGCTTCGGACAACAGCGCTGCTTCGGGCACCACCAGCCTGGGCGCCCTGCTGAAGGCCAAGTTCGACAACAAAGGTTAATTCCTTACCTGGAGCGAGCAGATGACCAAGTCCGAGCTGATCAATCGCCTGGCTGAGCGCTATTCCCAGCTGGTGGCGAAGGATGCGGAGTTCGCGGTCAAGACCATCCTCGATGCGATGACGAACGCCCTGGCGACCGGCCAGCGCATCGAGATCCGTGGT
The DNA here is from genome assembly GCF_036961685.1 of Massilia sp. DD77. Classification (NCBI taxonomy): domain Bacteria; kingdom Pseudomonadati; phylum Pseudomonadota; class Betaproteobacteria; order Burkholderiales; family Oxalobacteraceae; genus Massilia; species Massilia sp. DD77. The sequence continues at coordinate 43,673 of NZ_JBAMDH010000027.1, read as the reverse complement.
TTCGGCAGCTTCGCGCTGAACAGCCGGCCCCCGCGCATCGGACGCAATCCGAAGTCCGGCGACAAGGTGATGGTGCCCGAAAAACGGGTGCCCCACTTCAAGCCGGGCAAGCAGTTGCGCGAGCGGGTGGACGCGATGGTGGGGCAGCCCATCATCGAAGACTGAAGTCGTCTGCCAGCGGGCAGGCAGAAACGGCGTCCGTGAGGATGCCGTTTTTTTTTGCTGGTACTGTTTGAGGTAATGGTACGCATGCAAACTTGGGTCCCCGCGCAGGCGGCGACCCAAGTTCCTAGCGTGCCACGCAACTTGGCATTCACCACCAGCGTAGAGCACCCTCAACCGTTTTGAAATATCATGCCGGATATGCGACACTGCGCCTTTGCCCAACCCACCACCGGAACCACCCGATGAGATTCGTCTCGACCATCGCCGGCATCGTCCTGTTTGTCCTGTTCTTCGGCTTCGCCCTCAAGAACACCCAGGAAGTCGACCTGCGTTTCTTCCTCGACTATGAACTGCGCGGCCCGCTCGTGCTCATGCTGCTGGCCTTCTTCATCGCCGGGGCGGCCATGGGCATCCTGGCCCTGACGCCGACCGTGTTCCGCCAGCGCCGCCAGAGCTCGCAGCACAAGAACACCATCCAGGCCCTGCAGAGCGCCGCAGGCACCGGCACCGCGCCGCCGCAGCCCGACAGCGTGCCGCCCGTACGCTGAACGCATCACACGACAATAAGAACACATGGAATTCGAACTCTGGATGCTGCTCGGCATCCCATTCTTCTTCGGCCTGGGCTGGCTTGCCGCCCGCGTCGACATCAACGAACTGGTCTCCGAATCGCGCACCCTCCCGCGCGGCTACTTCAAGGGCCTGAACCACCTGCTCAACGAGCAGCCCGACAAGGCCATCGATTCCTTCATCGAGATCGTCAAGCTCGACCCGGAGTCCGCCGACATGCACTTCGCCCTGGGTAACCTGTTCCGCCGCCGCGGCGAGACCGAGCGCGCCATCCGCGTGCACCAGAACCTGCTGGCGCGTCCCGACCTGCCGGGCGAGCAGAAGGCCCAGGCGCAATACGAGCTGGGCATGGACTACCTGAAGGCCGGCCTGCTGGACCGCGCCGAGGAATCCTTCAACCTGCTGTCCGACACCCCGTTCGCCGTGCAGGCGCGCAGGGCCCTGCTCGAGATCTACCAGCGCGAGAAGGAATGGAAGCGCGCGATCGAGGTCGCCACCGGGCTGCAGGAGTCCGGCGCCGGCGCGCGCCAGAAGGAAATCGCCCAGTTCTACTGCGAGCTGGCCCAGGACGCCCTGGTGCACCTGCAGCCGAGCGACGCCATGGCGCTGCTCGACAAGGCCCTGCAGGCCGACCGCAGCAGCGTGCGCGCCACCATCCTGCATGGCGATGCGCTGCTGGCCCAGGACGACGTCGAGGGCGCGCTGATGGCCTGGCGCCGCGTCGAGCACCAGAGCGTGCCGCACGTGGCCCTGGTGGCCCAGCGCCTGATGGACGGTTACCGCAAGGTCGGCCGCCCGCAGGAAGGCGTCAACCTGCTGCGCGCCTACCTGGCCGAGGCCTCGTCGATCGACCTGATCGAGGTGGTGTTCAAGGCCGTCATCGAACTGGACGGCGTGGAAGCGGCGAAGCAGCTGGTGATCGAGGAGCTGCGCCGCAATCCGACCCTGCTCGGCCTGGACAAGCTGCTGGAAGCGCGCCTGATGGACGCCCCGGCCCACGTGTGGGAAGAGCTGTCGATGGTGAAGAACCTGGTGCAGCGCTACACGCAAAAGCTGGCGCGCTACCAGTGCAGCCACTGCGGCTTCAAGGCGCGCCAGTTCTACTGGCAGTGCCCGGGCTGCAGCCGCTGGGAGACCTATCCGCCGCGCCGCACCGAAGAACTGAATGTGATGAACTGACGCAGCACACTTATGACCGACCTGACCCCGAGCCGCCTGCTGGCGGCAGACAGCTTCCGCCGCGCCGCGGCCCCTGAACTCTCCGCCGTGCGCCTGCTCGTGGTGGGCGACGTCATGCTCGACCGCTACTGGTTCGGCGAGGTCTCGCGCATCTCGCCGGAGGCGCCGGTGCCGGTCGTGCGCATCGAGCGCCGCGAAGAGCGCCTGGGCGGCGCCGCCAACGTGGCGCGCAATGCCGCAGCCCTGGGCGCGCACACCGGCCTGCTGGGCATCACCGGCCAGGACGAAGCGGGGGAGGAAGTCGAGAAGCTGCTGCGCGAGGCGGCGATCCACAGCTACATGAAGCGCGACGACGCGATCTCCACCATCATCAAGCTGCGTGTCATCGGCCGCCAGCAGCAGATGGTGCGCATCGACTTCGAGGAAGCCCCGACCGAGACCGTGCTGCGCGACAAGCTCGACCAGTTCCGTGCGCTGCTGCCGGATTACGACGTCGTGATCCTGTCCGACTACAACAAGGGCGCCCTGGTCAACGTCGCCGAGATGGTGAAGGAGGCGCGCGCCGCCGGCAAGATCGTGCTGGTCGACCCGAAGGGCGACGATTTCACGCCTTACCGCGGCGCCAGCATCCTGACCCCGAACCGCTCGGAGCTGCAGCGGGTCGTGGGCAGCTGGAAGACCGAAGAACAGCTGACCGAGAAGGCCCAGCGCCTGCGCAGCGAGCTGGGCCTGGACGCCCTGCTGCTGACCCGTTCGGAAGAGGGCATGAGCCTGTACAGCGCCGGCGAGGTGCTGCACGTGCATGCCGAGGCGCGCGAAGTGTTCGACGTTTCCGGCGCCGGCGACACCGTGATCGCGACCCTGGCCGCGATGCTGGGCGCAGGCGCGCCGCTGGCCGAAGCCCTGGCCACCGCCAACCGCGCCGGCGGCATCGTGGTCGGCAAGCTGGGCACGGCGACCGTGACCCGCGAGGAGCTGTTTCCAGGCTGAGCGCGCTTGATCTGTCTCAATCCCGGACCGTCAACGCCGGCGCCGCCGGGCCGTTAGTGCGTGGATGGATGGCGCCGCCGTCCAGCTCATGAACCTACGGAGAGAATACATGATCAAGCAACTGATGCTCGCAGTCGCCACCCTGGCCTTGTCCAGCAGCTTCGCCTTCGCCCAGGTCGACGTCAACAAGGCCGACGCCGCGGCGCTCGATGGCGTGAAGGGCGTGGGGCCGAGCATGTCCAGGGCGATCCTGGACGAGCGGGCGAAAGGCGAGTTCAAGGACTGGGCCGACTTGCAGAAGCGGGTCAAGGGACTGGGCGACAAGAAGGCGGTCAAGCTGACCGAGGCCGGGCTGGTGGTGAACGGCAAGGGCAAGGAAGGCGCCAGCGCCAAGCCCGCCGAGGCTAAGGCGTCGAAGACCTCGGCCAAGCAGGAAGCCAAGGCCAAGCCAGAGGAGTCGAAGGCGGCCATGTAAGCACATGAACCCGCGGCGTGCCGCGGGTTTTTTGCGCCTGTGAACCGCACAATTTCTTGCCTTGGCCTGCGGCTTCAATCCGTCATTCCCGCGAAGGCGGGAACCCAAGTCCGTCGCGCTGCCACTCACTTCAAACGCATGCGGTGCGCTAGCAAACTTGGGTCCCCGCCTTCGCGGGGATGACGTTTTGATGTAGCGGGCCACCATCACCTGGGCTCTGCTCTCAGAGAGCACATTTTCGCCGTGTAATGACTGACACCCACCCCCACCGCATGAGAAGATGTCCGAGCACGCCCCGACATCAAACCAGAAAGGTACTCATGCCTCACGCCCGCATTTCCACCTGCCTGCTCGCGGCCCTGCTGGCCACCGCCGGCGCCGCCAACGCAGCGGCCACCCCGGCACAAGCTACGCCGGCCGCACCGGACATCAAGCGCGAACAAGCCCAGATCAAGAAGATCGTCGCCGACATCTCGCCGAAACGCATCGAAGCCCACATCCGCAAGCTGGTCGGCTTCGGCACCCGCCATACCATGTCGGAAACCGAATCGGAGACCCGCGGCATCGGCGCCGCGCGCCGCTGGATCAAGGCGGAGCTGGAGCGCTGCGGCGCCGGCACGCCGCTCACGGTGGCCTTCGACAGCCATGTGGCCCCGGTCTCCGCACGCATCTCGCGCCCGACCGAGATCGTCAACGTGGTCGCCACCCTGCCGGGCACCCAGGCCGCGTCCAGGGACCGCGTCTACGTGGTCAGCGGCCACTACGACTCGCGCGTCACGGACGTGATGAACGCCACCGCCGACGCGCCGGGCGCCAATGACGACGCCTCGGGCACGGCGGCCATCATGGAACTGGCCTGCGTGATGGCCAAGCACAAGTTCGACGCCACCCTGGTGTTCATGGCCGTCGCCGCCGAAGAGCAGGGCCTGCTCGGCGCGCGCCACTTCGCCGAGACCGCGCGCAAGAACAACATGAACATCGCCGGCATGTTCACCAACGACATCATCGGCAGCTCGCGCGCCGATGACGGCAAGGTGGATAACAAGCAGGTGCGCCTGTTCGCCCAGAGCATCCCGGCCACCAAGGAAATGAGCGACGCGGTGCGCCAGCTGGTCGCCACCGGCGGCGAGAACGATTCGCTCTCGCGCCAGCTCGCGCGCCACACCAAGGAGCAGGGCGAACGCTATGTGAACGGCTTCAAGGTCTCCGTGATCCAGCGCCACGACCGCTACCTGCGCGGCGGCGACCACATGCCCTTCCTGGAGCAGGGCTATGCCGCGCTGCGCTTCACCGAGCCGAACGAGGACTTCGACCACCAGCACCAGGACCTGCGCACCGAAAGCGGCAAGGTCTACGGCGACCTGATCGACTTTGTCGACTTCGACTACATCGGCAAGGTCACCCGCGTCAACGCGGCGGCCCTGGCCTCGCTGGCCCTGGCGCCCGCCGCGCCGCGCGAGGTCAAGCTGCGCACCAACAAGCTGACCAACGACTCGACCCTGGTGTGGCAGCCGAACGGCGAGCCGGACGTCGCCGGCTACCGTATCGTGTGGCGCGAGACCACCGCCGCCAACTGGCAGGGGGCGAAGTGGGTCGGCAACGTCAACGAGGCCACGGTCGACCTGTCGAAGGACAACGTGTTCTTCGGCGTGCAGGCGGTGGACAAGGACGGCAACGTCAGCGTCGCCACCTATCCCTTGCCCCAGCGCTGAGTTCGCGCCAATCGTATGCAGGCGGGGTCTTTGGACCCTGCCGCATACGTCCAGTTCCGTCCCGGTTTAGAATGGCGGTTTAAGAGCCGCAACGAATCGGAAAAGCAATGCCATACAAGACCATCGAAGACACCATCGGCAACACGCCGCTGGTGCGCCTGCAGCGCCTGCCGGGTGCGGATGCGCAGGCCCGCAACAACGTCATCCTCGGCAAGCTCGAGGGCAATAATCCGGCCGGTTCCGTCAAGGACCGCGCCGCCATGTCGATGCTGAACCGCGCCGAAGAGCGCGGCCAGATCAAGCCGGGCGACACCCTGATCGAAGCCACCAGCGGCAACACCGGCATCGCGCTGGCCATGGCCGCCGCGATCAAGGGCTACAAGATGCTGCTCCTGATGCCGGACAACCTGTCGGTCGAGCGCCGCCAGAGCATGGCCGCCTACGGCGCCCAGATCATCCTGACGCCGAAGTCGGGCGGCATGGAATACGCGCGCGACATGGCCGAGCAGATGCAGAAGGACGGCCAGGGCATCATCCTCGACCAGTTCGCGAACTTCGACAATCCGCGCGCCCACTACGAGACCACCGGCCCCGAGATCTGGCGCGATACCGACGGCCGCGTCACCCACTTCGTGAGCGCGATGGGCACGACCGGCACCATCATGGGCGTGTCGCGCTACCTGAAGGAACAGAACGAGGCGGTGCGCATCGTCGGCGCCCAGCCGGAGGAAGGCTCGTCGATTCCGGGCATCCGCAAATGGCCGGAAGCCTACCTGCCGAAGATCTTCGAAAAGGCCCGGGTCGACCAGGTGGAAAGCGTGAGCCAGGCCGCCAGCGAGCAGATGGCGCGCCGCCTGGCGGCGGAAGAGGGCATTTTCTGTGGGATTTCGGCGGCGGGCGCCTGCGAAGTGGCGCTGCGCATTTCGCAGACCGTGGAGAACGCGACCATCGTGTTCGTGGTCTGCGACCGCGGCGACCGCTATCTGTCGACGGGCGTCTTCCCGGCCTGATTCATCCGCACGGCCGTCGGGTTCGGGGACGGCCGCTTCGATCCGGTCTCGTGAAGCCGGAAAACTGGTGCGCTGTCGGCGGGCGGAAAACGGACGGCCCGCGCGCACTGGATGCACGCATCGTGGTACTGAAGGCAGGCGTGCAATGCGCCAGCCCAGGCCCGGCCGCCAACGCGGCAGGGCGTTACAACAGCATGGCGGTCAAGCCTGCTGGTCTTTCGGTGCAGCGCCTTCCTTCGGCTTGAACTGCTTGTCGCTGATGCGGAACTTCGCGCGGCGGTCGCCCATGAGGTAGCGCAGGTCACGGATCGACAGGTCGCTGACTTCGTGCATGCGGATCAGGAGCGAAGCGCCGACCGGCAGGCGGTGGTGGCGGATCTTCGAGATCACCGGCGGCGCCACTTCCAGCGCGCGCGACAGGGCCGCGTCGTTCTTCAGGCGCAGGTTCTCGATCAGGGTGTCGAGCAGACGGTTCGGGTTGTATTGCAGCAGTTCGTCGCCTTCCGAATCGCTGTTCATATCAATGCCGACTTGGTTTGTCATGATTCAAATTCCTATATGGGGGTTGAACGGAATCGCTGGCGGCGTTTCGAATCCGGAAATTTAATTTCGTAATTATCTATCCAATTGTACAACTATTTCCATCATGCTACTTGTCGGCCGAGCGAATTGCAGCGTCGTCTCAGGTCTTGTTGTCTACATGCAACAATAGCCTCAATGCAATTCTCTCACAATCTCACGGAAATAATAATTGTTTTTTGGTCAATCCCGAGTGTAAGGCCAAAGCCCTTTTGATGCCGCACGGTACGTTTTTTGCTGCCTAGAAAACAATAATTTGGGGGGTATGAGGGCGCGGAGATGCTTTCCGCAGAGAACGGAGTGCGCTGGAGGGCATACCCCTGGGGGGTATCTTGTCTCGCAGCTAAGATTGGCGGGGGAGAAAGAGGAAGAAAAGACGGGAAACCTGTTACAAACGATTACAAAGTTTCCCGCTCAGCAATACAGTGAGGGCCGTGCAGGACGGCTCAGGTCGAACGCGACAGTTTGACTGCGCGGCCGAGCTCGATCACGGACATGGCATAGAAATAACTGCGGTTGTACTTGGTGATGGCAAAGAAGTTATCGTTCGCTACCCAGTACTCGGTCGGATCGGCGCCGTTTTGCAGGTCGATCAGGCCGTAGAGGCGGCCGGCGGGCAGGGAAGTGTCGAGCATCACGCCGGCAGCCTGCAGTTCTTCCGGGCGCAGGGTGGCTTCCAGGCCGCGGCCCAGCAGGTCTTCCCAGACACGGTTCGGTGACACGTCGGCGGCGAACACGGCCGGGCCGCGGTGCTCGGCGTTCCATCCGTGCTGGACCAGGAAGTTGGCCACGCTGCCGATCGCATCGGCGCTGGAGCCGCGCAGGTCGATGTCGCCGTCGCTGTCGAAGTCGACGCCGAATTTCATGATATTGCCGGGCATGAACTGTGGCATGCCGACGGCGCCGGCGAAGGAGCCGAGCAGGTCGAGGGGGTCGCCGCCGCGCTCGCGCGCCAGCATCAGGGTGTTCGCCAGCTCGCTGCGGAAGAAAGCCTTGCGCGCTTCCTGGTTCGGGGTCTCCGGGTAGGCAAAGGCGAGGGTGGCCAGGGTGTCCACGACGCGGAAGCGTCCGGTGTCGCGGCCATAGATGGTTTCCACGCCGATGATGCCGACGATGATTTCGGCCGGCACGCCGTAGGCGGCCTCGGCGCGCGCCAGCGCCTCCGCGTTCTCGTTCCAGAAGCGCACGCCGGCGTTGACGCGGATCGGCTCGATGAAGCGCTCGCTGTAGGCTTGCCAGTTCTTGGGCTTGCCCGGCGGCGCCGGCTTGACCAGCTGGACCGCCGAATCGACGAAGCGCACCTTGCCGAACACCGCTTCCAGCTCGGCGCGGGCGAAGCCGCGCTGGGCCACCATCTCGTCGATGAAGGCCTGCACCGGCTGCCACTCCAGGAAATTCATGTGTTCGCCGTCGTAGTCGATCACGGCGGCGGCTGCGGCGGCCGGCAAGACCTTGGCGATCTTGCCCTTGGCGGCGGTTTTCTTCTTGCCTTTGGCCGGCTTGGCCTTGGCGCTCTTGAGGCTCTTGCTACTTTTTGCGGCCTTGGACTTGGCCTTCGCGTGCACCGCGTGGCTCGTGGATTCCTTGGCAAAAGCTTGCGCATCGCCCTGGGCGGCAAATGCCAGCGCCAGTGCGGCTAACAGGGGAACGAAGGGTTTCATCTGACTTGCGACAATAGGCTCTTCAACGTGGCGGCAAGCCGGGGATCGGCTTGGATAGGCGCATAACGCCAGGCACTGTAGCGGCGCAAGAACTCGGCAGCGGCATCGCGCGTGGGCGATGCAAGGTGGGAGGCTGCCGCAACCCGGGCCGCGTAGGCGGTCGGCCCTTCGTCCGCTGCACGTGCCAGGCCGTGCTGGCCAAGGCGCTTGCACAGGACCGAGTATAGCGCTTCGATCGGGTCAATTGCTTTGCGGCGAACTAAAATTCCATAGAGCAGCAACAGAATCCCCGCACTCGTTAGCAGGGCGACAAAAGGCCAGCCGCGCAGGCCTGCCTGGAGACTGCCGACGACGTTGCGCTGGCGTTCAGGCGTGTAGTTCAGCACCCACTGGTTCCAGCCGTTGTTGACCGCGCCGAACGCGTTGCGTAGCTGGCCGAACCAGGCATCGCCGCCTGCCTCCAGGCCTAGCCCACGCAAGGCTTCGATGCCGAAGGGCGCGGGCAGCCGCACCGCCGCGCTCAAGCCGCGCCGCACGCGCTCGGGCGCCACCGCCGCGGTCGGGTCCACGCGCACCCAGCCGCGCCCCGCCAGCCACACCTCGGCCCAGGCGTGGGCATCGGATTGACGCACCGTCATCACGCCGTCGAACGGATTCGTTTCGCCGCCTTGGTAGCCGGTCACCACGCGCGAGGGCACGCCGGCGGCGCGCATCAGGAACACGAAGGCGCCCGCGTAATGCTCGCAAAAGCCGGCGCGGGTCTGGTACAGGAATTCGTCGACCGTATGGCGGCCGAGCAGGGGAGGCTCCAGTGTGTACGAATAGCCCTGCTCGCGGAAGCGCCGCAGCACGGCCTCGACCCGGCGCGCCGGATCGGACTCGCGGCGCAGCGCCAGGCCTGCCTGCAGCGCGCGCGGGTTGAAGCCGTAGGGGAGCAGCAGCCAGCGCCCCGGATCGTCCACGCCGTCGCGCTGCAGCGCGTAGTCGAGGTGCGAGCGGACGCGGTAGCGCACCCGGCCAGACGGCGGCGAGTCGACGCTGAGTTCGAACTGCGGCGACACGCGCGTGGCCCGGCCGGGGAAAGCCGGCACGCGGCCCGGCATCTCGAGCGCGAACACCCAGCGCGAGGACGAGGGCTCCAGTGTCACTTCGTAGTCGAAGGCGGGGCCGCCCACCGACAGGCGCATGTCGCGGCTGGACGCGCGCCCGGCTCCGCGCGACCAGGTCAGGCCGTCGAAGGCGTCCAGCACCGGACCGCGCCAGTACAGCGTCGCCTGCTCCGGCGGGCGGCCGTCGAAACGCACGCGGAACACGGGTTCGTCGGACAGGGCCAGGGACGACATCTGGCCCGGCGCCATCTGGTCCGACAGGCCCGACTTGCCGCCCGCGCCGGAGTTCGATGCGCCCCACAGCGGCCCCTGGATGCGCGGGAAAACCACGAACATCAGCAGCGCCAGCGGCGCGGCCAGCGCCAGCATGCGCGCGCCCATCAGCAAGCGCGTGCGCAGCGGCGGCACCGCGCCGGTGAACTGGAAGGAGAGCTGGGTGGTCAGCAGCGCCAGCACCGACAGCACCATGAGCAGCGCCGTGAAGATGCTTTGCGAGTAGAAGAAGTTGGTCAGGACCAGGAAGTAGCACAGGAAGATCACCACGAACAGGTCGCGCCGCGCATGCATCTCGAGCATCTTGAAGGCCACCAGCAGCACCAGCATGGCCACGCCGGCGTCGCGCCCGAGCAGGGTCTGGTAGCTGGCCTGGACCCCGATCATGGACAGCGCCGCGACGGGCAGCAGCACCAGGCTGGAAGGCATGCGCTTGCCGCGCAGGGTGATCGCCGCGCGCCAGCTCAGGATGGCGCCGCACAGCAGCGAAATCCATGGCGGCAGGTGGCGCGCATGCGGCAGCAGCACCAGCAGCGCGCTGACCAGGAGCAGGATGGTGTCGGCCTTGTCCCTCGGCATGCGCTGCGGCCGCGGGGTGGCGGAGGCGCCCGTCTTCAAGCCGGCTCTCCGCTGCCGTGCAAGGCCAGGGCGCGCAGGCAAGCCGCCTGGTGGGCCGCGCCCAGCGCCGCCTCGTAGCGCAGCGCGCCCAGGCGGAAGGCGTAGGGCAGGGCGCGCTGCTCGGCGTCCAGCACCCAGCGCGCCATGCGCGACAGGCGCAGTTCCAGGTCCAGGCTGGCCGGCAGCGCGTCGAAGTCGAGCACCAGGTCGCTCCCTTCGCCGCCCTCGAAATGCTTGGTGACCAGCTGGCCGCCCAGGGCCGGGTCGAGGCGGGCGATCTGGCGCCAGGCCAGTTGGCGCGGCGAGTCGCCGGCCTGGTAGTTGCGTACCCCGGCGAAGTCGTCGCTGCCGGCCGCGCGCACCTGGCTGCCGCTGTTGCCCACCAGCGGCAGGCTTGGTGCGCCATCCTCGGGGCGCGGATAGATTAGGGCGCGCGTGCCCGGCCGCCAGTAGCTCCAGGCGTGGAACAGGCCGAGCGGGAAGCGGGTGGAGAGCTTCACGCGCGGCGGCGACAGCCAGCCGCGCGCCGTGGTCGGGATCGCCAGCACCACGCTGGCCTGGGCGCCGGCCGCCACGTCGGTCACGTGGCGCGGCTCGGGGACGTCCGAAAAATCGGCGCGGATGGCATAGCGCGCCAGGCGCGTGCGGTTCGCGATCGCCAGCTCGAACTGGGCTTCCTGGCCCGCGAACACGGGCGCCGCGCGGCCTTGCCGCAGGTGCAGCTGGGCCAGGTTGCGGTAGGTGGCCACCATGTCGACCAGCGCGCAGGACACGGCCAGGAAGGTCAGGGCGAAGCCCAGGCCCAGGGTGTAGTTGACGGAGCCGATCAGGAGGATCAGCGACAGGGCCGCGAAGCCCAGGCCGGCCTTGCTGGGCAGGATGAAGACGCGGCGCTGCGACAGCAGCACCTCGCCGGTGTCGAGCGTGCCCTTGCGCGGCAGCCAGGCGCCGGTGGCGCGCCGCAGCCAGCCCCGGAATCCCTGCGCCCTCGCCGTCGGCTGCATCAGACCGGAACGGATTTCTGCAGCTGCAGCACCAGGTCGCGGCTGGCCAGCGCCGTGCCCTGCGCCGCCTTGAGCGGGCGCAGGCGGTGCGCGCAGACCGGCACCAGCACGGCCTGGATGTCTTCGGGGATCACGTGGTCGCGTCCTTCGAGCGCAGCCCAGGCGCGCCCGGCCTGGAGCAGGGCGATCGCGGCGCGCGGCGACAGGCCTTCGGCGAACAGGCCGTTCTGGCGCGAAGCCTGGGCCAGGGCCTGGACATAGGTCACCAGCGCCGGCGAGGCATGGATCTCGCGCAGCGCGCGCTGGGCCCGGGCCAGCTCGGCCGCGTCCATCGCCGGCTGCAGGCTGCGCAGCATGGCGCGCCGGTCCTCTCCCATCAAGAGAGCGCGCTCGGCGGCGGCGTCCGGATAGCCCAGCGAGAGGCACATCAGGAAGCGGTCGAGCTGGGATTCGGGCAGCGGGAAGGTGCCGACCTGGCTGGCCGGATTCTGGGTGGCGATCACGAAGAAGGGCTCGGGCAGGGCGCGGGTGACGCCGTCGGCCGTGACCTGGCGCTCCTCCATCGCTTCCAGCAAGCCGGACTGGGTCTTGGGCGTGGCGCGGTTGATCTCGTCGGCCAGCAGGACCTGGGTGAAGATCGGGCCGGGGTGGAACACGAAGCCCTTGTTCTCGCGCTCGTAGACCGAGATCCCGGCCACGTCGGCCGGCAGCAGGTCGCTGGTGAACTGGACGCGGTTGAACTTGAGGCCGAGCGAGATCGCCAGCGCATGCGCCAGCGTGGTCTTGCCGACGCCGGGCAGGTCTTCGAGCAGCAGGTGGCCGCCGGCCAGCAGGCAGGTGAGGGCCAGGCGGACCTGCTCGTCCTTGCCGATCACGACCTCGCCGACCTGGCGCGCGGCGGCATGCAGTTGTTTGAACATAGGGCCTATCGGTTGTTCATCGAGGGCGGCCCGTGTGCGGAGGGGACCGCCGGCGTGGTAGATTAGCGCCATCGGCAATCCTTGTACTCCGACAGCAACAAGCCGTCGCATCGATTCTATGCGAGAACGGCGGCGCGGGTGTGCATGGATGAGCACTGGCGAAAGACGAAGCACTATGAGCACAGCAATTTACAGCCATCCGGACTGCCTGCGCCACGAGATGGGCAGCTGGCATCCCGAGTCCCCGTCGCGCTTGCAGGCGATCGACGACCAGCTGATCCTGGCGCGCCTGGACGGCCTGATCGAGCAGCGCAGCGCGCCGCTGGCCGACCCGGCCGACATCCTGCGCAACCACACGCCGGGCGCGCTGGCGCTGGTGCGCGACCACGTGCCCGCCACGCCGGGCGACTACTATCCGCTGGACGGCGACACCTCGCTCTGCCACTACAGCTACCAGGCGGCCCTGCGCGCGGCCGGGGCGGCGGTGGCGGCCACCGACGCCGTCATCGCCGGCAGCATCGCCAACGCCTTCTGCTCGGTGCGCCCGCCGGGCCACCACGCCACGCCCACCGAGCCGATGGGCTTCTGCCTGTTCAACAACGTGGCCATCGCGGCGCGCCACGCGATGGAGGTGCATGGCCTGGAACGGGTGGCCATCGTCGACTTCGACGTCCACCACGGCAACGGCACGGCCGACGCCTTCCGCCATGATCCGCGGGTGCTGATGGTGAGCTTCTTCCAGCATCCTTTCTACCCCTACGGCGATCCGGAGCCGATCACGGCCACCCAGGTCAACGTGCCGGTACCGGCGCGCTGCGACGGCGAGGCGGTGCGCCAGCTGGTCCAGGACCAGTGGCTGCCGGCCCTGCACGCGCACCGGCCGCAGATGATCTTCATCTCGGCCGGCTTCGACGGGCACCGCGACGACGACATGGGCGGGATCGGGCTGGTGGAGGCGGATTACGCGTGGATCACGCGCCAGGTGATGGCGGTGGCGAAGCAGTATGCGCAGGGGCGGATCGTCAGCTGCCTCGAGGGCGGGTACGAGCTGTCGGCGCTGGGGAGGAGTGTGGTGGCCCACCTCAAGGTGCTGGCCGAGCTTGAGTAAACGGTTTACCGGCAAACTTGGGTCCCCGCCTTCGCGGGGATGACGGAGCATAGAGTGCTGGCAGGGGAACCGTAGCCACGGCCCTAAACACCGTCATACGCGCCACTGGCGCCTACGACTTCCCGCGTAGGCGGGAACCGAAGTTCGCCGCTCACCGTTAGCGCAAACTTCCACCAAAAATCCCCAAAAAAACCAAATAAACAACACTTCAAAAAAGCACGAGTGTTCCCTTTGACATGTGCATATGTCAGTAATACAGTCGATCTCGGCCGTAAAAACGGCCCGCCGGACACGCCGGCGCAACCATAATCAAGGAGAAGACAGTGAGACAATTCCGCATGCTTTGTGTGCTGTGCCTGCTTATGATTTCCGGCCTTGCTTCCGCCGCCAACTACACCCTCTGGATCAATGGCCGCACGGGTGGCGGCCAGATCGGCAACTACAACGACTTTAGCTATTGGGGCCCCGCCAGCACCGCGGCCGGGGTCAACAAGAAGGCCGTCAACTGGGACGGCCGCAGCAGCATCTCTTCGCAGAGCGGCAAGATCCGCGACGCCCTCGACTGCTTCTGCACCGGCGCCAACTGGTGCTATGTCGCCACCCACAGCGCCGGCGACCTGATGATGGGCTATACCATGGCCAACTTCGGCGGCTCGGCGCGCTACAAGAAGAACGCCACCCCGAATTCCAGCGGCGTGTGCGGTAATTCCGACGGCGGCACCCAGACCGGTTGGAACATCAAGTGGGTGCGCGCCGCGTCCGGCGCGGGCGGCGGCTCGGAACTGTCCGACGCCGGTTCCTGGACCACCTCCGAACCGCTGGTGCAGGACCTGAAGACCAGCACCGCGCGCGCCATGTACAACCACAACACCACCCGCAACGTCTGGTTCTACATGTATGCCGGCGCCAAGGGCACGGCCTATTCCGGCATCCTGCCGGGCCAGGACGACGAGGCGGTGGCCTACCACAGCACCGGCGGGGTGGCCGGCAGCTCGGGCGGCTCGTATTGCAACCCCAGCGACTGGTGGTGCAACGACCTGACCCTGGGCAGCGCCGCCAACGAGGGCGGCAGCGCCAAGTGGAGCTACCACTCGGTATCCTTCCGCGACGACAACGAGGCCTATAACCACTACGCCAACGGCAATTGGGGCGGCATCGTCGGCGTCGTGCGCAGCGCGGTCGTCAACAGCGCCTACTGAGCGTGCCTGCCAAGAAAGACACAAACCGCCGCCTTGCCTGGTCCATCGGACTGGGCACCGCGGTGCTCGCCGCCGCGCTCTACCTGGCGCGCGGCGGCGAGGGCGCGCCCCAGGCCGTGGCCGCCGGCCCGCCGCCGGCGGGCGGTCCGCAATTCTTCGGCAGCCTGCCGCAGGAGGGCGGCCTCCCGGTCCCGGACGGCCGCGAGGAAAGGCGGCGGCTGCTGGTCGAACAGGTGCGCGAGACCGACCTGGCCTATTGCAGCTACCTCGAGGGCAGCAAGTATCCGCACGAATCGCAACCGGCCTCGCGCAATCCGGACCAGCTCTATCCGAACCAGCCGGTGATGGAGATGAACCCGATGCGCACCCAGGGCGGCGGCAGCAGCGACACGGTACTGCTCCAGACATCGCAGTCGCGCGTCTACCTGGCGGCGGGCGAGACGGTGGCCTTTTCGCTGCGCGCGGTCGACGCCAAGGGACAGCCTGTGCCGCTGGTGGTGACGCGGGCGCTGGCCCAGGGCATGACCTACGGCGCCAGCCGGCCCACGGCCCAGATCAGCCTGCCCTTCGCGGACGACGGCGGCGGCGCCGACCCGGTGGCGGGCGACGGCGCCTTCGCGGGCGTGCTGGCGCCGGCCCAGACCGGGCTGGCGGGCTTCCACGGCACCATCCGCACCGAGGTGCGCTACAGCGCCGGCGGACGCCGCGGCTTCGCCCTGTTCGACGTGATCTACACGCCCAGCCTGCCGGCGGCATGGACCGGAAAGGTGCGCGAGGCCAGCGAGAACGGCTCGCTGGTCTTCCACCTGGGCCTGGACGTGCGCCAGGCCGGCCGCTACGTGATCGCGGGGCGGGTCGACGATGCGCGCGGCAAGCCTTTCGCGCTGGCGACCTTCAACGAGGAGCTGGGGCCGGGGCCGCAGGACGTGAAGCTGAGCGTGTTCGGCAAGCTGCTCACGGACGGCGCGCCCCAGCTGCCGCTGGTGCTGCGCGACGTCGACGGCTACCTGCTGCGCGAGAACCTCGATCCGGACCGGCTGCTGCTGCCTCGCCTGGAAGGCAAGGTCTACGCCAGCAAGACGGGATCGGCCAAGGGCTTTTCGGATGCCGAGTGGCAGAGCGAGGAGAGAAGCCGCTACCTGGCCGAGTACGGCAAGGACCGGAACGCCGCGCGCGCCCGTCTGGCCGCCTTCGATCCGGGCCAGCCCCTGCCGCGCAGCGCCTGCGCCCAGCCGGGCAAGTGAGTTTGCCGCTGCTGCCCGGGCCATCAGCCGGGCAGCAGCGGTAGTTGATCGGCCATGGCGGCCACGCCGATCGCGCCCCACAGCATGGCGCACCAGAACCAGCGTATCAAGAACCTATTCCAGTAGGCCAATGGACGCCTGTCGAGTTGTCTCGTTTTCATCTTTCTCTCCTCTTCGGGCTCTTTCGGCCAGCGGGAAGTGTGCGCGCGAATTGTTTCAATTGCGTTGCAACGCATCAATAAGCAACACCGCTATGGTTGGGAGGGCGGGGGCCAGCGTAAAATAACGCCTTGAACGAAAGATAAAGAGAGCAAGAGCATGTCGATACAATGGTTCCCGGGGCACATGAATGCGGCCAAGAAGGAAGCGGCCGAGCAGATGGAGAACGTCGACATCGTGGTCGAAGTCCTGGACGCGCGCCTGCCCGAGGCAAGCCGCAACCCGCTGGTCGAGGAGATCCGCAAGTTCCGCCAGCGTCCCTGCCTGAAAGTCCTGAACAAGATCGACCTGGCCGACCCCGCCGCCACCGCCGCCTGGAAGGCCTTCTACGACGCCCAGGAAGGCGTGACCGCCTACCCGATGACCACCAAGAAGCCGTCCGACGTGGCGCGCATCACCGGGCTGTGCCTGAGCCTGGCGCCTCACCGCGGCGTACCGACCAAGCCCCTGCGCAT
This sequence comes from Massilia sp. DD77, assembly GCF_036961685.1. Taxonomy (NCBI): domain Bacteria; kingdom Pseudomonadati; phylum Pseudomonadota; class Betaproteobacteria; order Burkholderiales; family Oxalobacteraceae; genus Massilia; species Massilia sp. DD77. The sequence goes on along the minus strand of NZ_JBAMDH010000027.1, from coordinate 27,183 downwards.
CATGATCATGGGCATCCCGAACGTGGGCAAGTCGACCCTGATGAACGCGCTGCTGAAAAAACGCGTGGCCAAGGTGGGCGACGAGCCGGCCGTGACCAAGACCCAGCAGCGCCTTTACCTCGACAAGCACACGGTGCTGGTCGACACCCCCGGCATGCTGTGGCCGAAGATCGCCATGGCGAGCGACGGCCTGATGCTGGCGGCCAGCCACGCGATCGGCTCGAACGCCCTGATCGAAGAGGAAGTGGCGGAATTCCTGGCCGGCGTGCTGCTGGAACGCTACCCGCAGCTGCTGTCGGCGCGCTACGGCTTCAAGACCGAAGGCATGGACGGCGTGGACGTGATCGAAGGCGTGGCGACGCGCCGCGGCTACCGCGTGCGAGGCGGCGAGCTCGACTACGAAAAGGCCTCGCACATGCTGCTGCAGGACTACCGCAGCGGCGCCCTGGGCCGGATCAGCCTGGAGACGCCGGCCACGCGCGCCGCCAGCCTGGCGCGCCACGAGGCCGAGATGGCCGAAAAGGCCCGTATCGCGGCGGAAAAGGCGGCCGAGAAGGCCGAACAGGCGGCGCGCGGCAAGCGCGGCACCTGATTTTTCCGGGCCGGGCCGGCCCCGTCCTCAACTGGACAGCGGCCCTATGTCCGTTTCCGCACTGAACCGCTTCTTGTCCAGTCCTATGCTGGAGGCGTGACTCGTCGACACGGGTCGCGCCACCACCGACTGACAGCGAGCGAACCATGACTACCCCCATCTCCGCGACGGCCGGCGCCGCGGCCAAGGAGGCCCCGGCCTCACCCGAAAAGCGACGCTGGACTCCCTTGTCGCTTGCTGCCTGGAAGCAATTCATCAACGTGGCCAAGCCCTATTGGCTGCAAGACCAGAAAAGAACGGCCTGGAGCCTGCTGCTGCTGCTGGTCGTGCTGATGCTGATCGAGACCAAGCTGGCCGTCATGCTGAACAACCAGGCCGGCGAAATGACCTCGGCCCTGGCCGGCAAGGACGGCGATCGCTTCTGGAACTCGGTGCGCACCTGCCTGGTCATCCTGGCCTTCGCGGTGCCGACCTACGCCTTCTACTACTACATGCGCGACCTGTTCGCCAACAAGTGGCGGCGCTGGCTGACCGGCCGCTTCCTCGACGGCTACCTGGCGGGGCGCAAGTACTATGCGCTGCGCTCGGACAGCGAGATCGACAACCCCGACCAGCGCATCAGCGAGGACATCAATACCTTCACCGGCAGGTCGATCCACTTCCTGCTGATCTTCCTGGGCTCGATCATGCAACTCGTGGCCTTCAGCGCCGTGCTGTGGTCGATCTCGCACGTGCTGGTCGGCGTGCTGGCGGTGTACGCGCTGGTGGGCACGGTGGTGGCCCTGTGGGTCTTCGGCAATCCGCTGATCCAGCTGAATTTCTGGCAGTTGCGGCGCGAGGCGGATTTCCGTTTCAGCCTGATGCGCCTGCGCGAGAATGCCGAATCGATCGCCTTCTACCGCGGCGAGGCCCAGGAGCGTGCCCACATCGACAGCAAGTTCGACGTGGTGATCCAGAATTTCGCCAAGCTGATCCGGAAACAGCGTTCGCTCAACCTGTTCCAGCGCACCTTCAGCCAGCTCACCTTGGTGCTGCCGAGCGTGATCCTGGCCCAGGGGGTGCTGTCGGGCGAGCTGGAAGTGGGGCGGGCGATCCAGGCCGGCGGGGCGTTTACCGCGGTGCTCGGCGCCGTGGGCGTCATCGTCGACAATTTCGAGAGCCTGAGCCGCTTCGTGGCCGGCATCGGACGCCTGCAGGCCTTGTCCATGCTGGTGCTGCCCGACGCCACACCGGCAGCGGACGACAAGCATGCGGCCCATCCGCGCATCGAGACCCGTCCGGGCCACCACCTGGCCCTGGAAGCGCTGACCCTGCATCCGCCGCAATCCGAGCGCGTGCTGATCAAGGAGCTGAGCCTGGTGCTCAAGCCGGGCGACGCGCTGCTGATCACCGGTGACAGCGGCTGCGGCAAGAGTTCGCTGCTGCGCGCCATCGCGGGGCTGTGGCAGTCCGGCACCGGCGTGATCCAGCGCCCGCCGCTGGAACAGTTCTTCTTCCTGCCCCAGCAGCCCTACCTGCAGTCCGGCTCCCTGCGCAGCCAGCTCATCTATCCAAGCGAAAGTGCGGACCTGAGCGACGAACAGCTGCTGGCGATCCTGGAGCAGGTGCACCTGCCGCTGCTGGCCGACCGCGTCGGCGGCCTCGACGCCGTGCAGGACTGGGAAAAGCTGCTGTCGGTGGGCGAGCAGCAGCGCCTGGCCTTCGCCCGCGTGCTGGTGCATGCGCCGGGCATCGTGATCCTGGACGAAGCGACCAGCGCGCTCGACAGCGCCAACGAAGCCTCGCTGTATGCGCGCCTGCGCGCCAGCGGAACGACCCTGGTGAGCATCGCCCACCGCCCGGCGGTGCTGCGCCACCATACCCATGTGCTGCACCTGCGGGGCGAGGGGGCCTGGGAGGTGCACGATGCCGGCAGCTTCGATTTCGAGCAGCCGGCCGGCCAGACGCGCGGCATCGGCGCGGCGCCGGCGCCGGTGACGCTCGCGGCGAGCCTGGCGGCGGCTGGCTAGGGGCTGTCCGACCGCATCTGCGCCGCGGCGTAGGGTGGACGGCATAGCCGTCCACCCTACGGGTTGCGCCGGCTAGCCAGCCCCGAAACGGAAGCTCGACACCGCCAGGCTGCCGAAGAAATCGTCCTCGTGATAGACGCAGGCGGTGGCTTCGTCCTGGGCCGCGCCCAGCGCCACCATCAGCGGAATCAGGTGCTCCTCGCGCGGATGCGCGGCGCGCGCCTGCGGCGCCTCGCTCCAGCGCAGCAGCGACGCCTCGCGTTCGGCCGGCGCCAGTTCCAGCAGGGTGTGCTGGAGCCAGGCGTCGAAGGCATGCGAGGCGGCCTTGCCGGCCGGGCCGAACTGGCGCAGGTTATGGAAGGATAATCCGCTGCCGACGATCAGGACGCCCTCGTCGCGCAAGGGCTTGAGCGCGCGCCCGGCCGCGATGTGGGCGGCCGGATCGAGGTCGCGCCGCAGCGACATCTGCACCACCGGCATGCCTGCCTCGGGGTAGGCCGGATATAGCATCGAGAAGGTGCCGTGGTCGAAGCCGCGCTCGGGATCGAGTTCGGCGTCGATGCCGGCCGCCGCCAGCAGGCGTGCGGCCCGGCCGGCCAGGGCGGGATCGCCCGGCGCGGGATAGCGGATCTGGTAGGTATGGGGCGGAAAGCCGCCGTAGTCGTAGATCATGCCCGGCGCCGCGCCGGACGAGAGCATGAAGCGCGGCGCTTCCCAGTGGCTGGTCACGACCAGCACCGCGCGCACGGCGTCGCCGTGTTCCTGGCGCATGGCCTGGAGCGAGGCGGACAGGCGGTCATAGGCCGTCCCGGTCTGTTCCTTCATCCAGGGCCAGGGCCCGCCGCCGTGCGAAACGAAATAGGTGGGAAGGGTGGCCATGGACGCTCCTCGAAAAGACTGCGAGCGTCCATGGTAGCCGATCGCTTCAAGTCTTGCCGGCGGCCTTGCTGACGCTCCGCGCCACTTCCATCAGGCCGAACAGGCGCGCGCAGCGCATCCAGGCCAGGGCCGCCACCGCCAGCTGGGTGAGCAGCAGGGCGCCGATGAAGCCCGCCACGCCGAGCGGCGGCGTGTTGATGCGCGCCACCGCCAGCAGCGCCACCAGGGCCAGGCCCAGCGCCGTCAAGCCCAGGTAGGCGCCGGCCACCGCGAACGGGCGGCGCGCCAGCACGCGCAGGCCGGCGAACCAGGCGCGCACCGCCGAGGTCCGGCGGCGGTCCAGCGCCAGCACCGCGCGTCCCAGGTCGAGCGTGGCGTGCACGCCCAGGAACAGCAAGGCCACCACGAGCTGGGCGAGGGTGAGGGGCAGGCTTGCGTCGCCAGGCAGGATGGCGGCCTTGCCTTGCTCGCCGGCCAGGTCGAAACCGGCGCCCGCCGCCACGCCCACCAGGCCAAGCGGCAGCAGGGCCCACAGCAGCATGCGCGCCAGGCGGCCATATTCGAGGACGCCGCCGGCCACCAGGGCCGCGAAGCCCGGGGTCTGGGGTGCGCGCGCCGCCGTGATCGCGGCGCCGGTGAGCAGCGGCGACAGCAGCAGGGTGAGGACCAGGGCCACGATGCCGCCGCTGGTGATGGCGGCGCCGTAGCGGGTGTGCATGGCGATCAGGTCGGTGATGGTGGCCAGGTCGAGCCGCTGGGCCAGCGCCGCCGCCTGGACCGAGCGGTCGAGCGCGGCGCCCAGCATGGTCCAGAACGGCAGCGCCGCCGCCAGTGTCGGCAGCAGCAGGGTGCCCACCCACAGCAGGATCAGGCGCCACTGCAGGGCCGGGCGGGTGGCGCGCAGCGGCGCCGGCATGCGGCCGGCGGCCGCGCGTGGCATGGTCGACGGCGTGGCCGCCTGCTGGTCGAGGAGTGCGGTCATGGTGGTCATACGGTAGCGATGAAGGAAAGGACGAGTTGGACGAGGGCGGCGATTTCGGCGCTCCAGCGGCTGGAGGCGCTGCGGTCGGCCTCGATGGTGCGGCTGTCGTCGAGCTTGTTCACGTCGAGGTAATGGCTGCGGCGCGGGTCGAGCTGGGCCGACACGGCCTTGGCCGGCCGCACCCAGGTATAGGTGCGCCACTGCTCGCCGCTTTCCCACTGCACCGTCTCGCTGCTGCCGTCGGCGAACTTCACCAACAGGGTCTGGGGTACCTGCGCGCCGTAGCGGCGCACCGTGACCTTGGTCCGGTAGGGGAAGGGACCCGTGCCCTTCGCGGCGTCCGGATGGGCCTTGTCCCATTGCTTGCGGATCGCCTCGATGCGTTTGTCGACGGCGTCCTGGGTATCCTCGACCTGCTTGCCGCCGGCCAGCCGGGTGCCGGGCAGCGGCAGCTCTTCCTCGCTGCTCAGCTCCGCGACGCGGTCGTCGACCTTGGCCGTCGCATAGACCTGCTGGGCGAAGACCTGTTCCACCACCGCGCGCTGCCCGCTGCCGTCGGCCAGCGCTTCGCGCAGGTCGGCGATGCCCGGATGGCGGAACTTCCAGCGGCGGTAGTATTCCTTGAAGCCGCGCTCCATCGCTTCGTGGCCGATGCGTTCTTCGAGATCGCGCATCACGAGGGCGCTGCGGGTGTAGACCGGGCCGATGCCCTGCAGGCGGTGCCAGGCGTTCTGTCCCGGCGCGTCGGCCGGATTCTCGCGCGGGGCGCCGGCGCGCACGCCGTCGAACACGTCGAAGACGGGATCGATGCCGATCCGCTTCAGGAAGCCGGGCGCCGGGTGCACCTGCTGGCCGCGCTGGCGCATCATGCGGCTGTCCCAGTATTCGTTCAGGCCTTCGTCGAGGAAGGGTTCCTCGAATTCGTTCGAGGCCAGGATGCCGTAGAAGTAGCCGTGGCCGAACTCGTGGATGGTGACCATGTCGAGCGAGAATTCCTCGATCGACTTGGGCGCCACCTCGTCGAAGCCCATGGCGGTGATGAAGGTCGGGTATTCCATGCCGCCCGCTTCTTCCGCGTTGTAGGGCGGGATCACGACCGTCAGGGTTTTATAGGGGTAGGGGCCGAGGGTGCGCGAGAAATAGGCCAGCGAATCCTTGGCCGCCTTCATCGCGGGCCCGGCGCTGGCGGCGTACTCGGGCGGGTAGATCACCTGCACCGCGACCGTCGGGCTGCCCGGACCGGTCCAGGTCTCGACCAGGGGCTTGGCGCTCCTGTTGTCGGCCATCCAGGCGAAGTCGTGGACGTCGGCCTGGACGTAGCGGCGCGTGACCATGCCGTTCTTCTCGACGGGCGCGCCCTGCAGTTCGCCGGTGGCGCCCACCGTATAGTCCTTGGGCACGGTGAGGCTGACGTCGAAGCTGCCGAAGTCGGCGTAGAACTCGGAATTCTGGTGGAATTCATGCGCGTTCCAGCGCGGCGCCGTGGCCCCGCGTTCGCCCGGCAGTTCGAGCACGGCGATCTTGGGGAACCACTGCGCCACCAGGTGGAAGCTGCCGAAATAGCCGGTGCGCGCGATCACGCGCGGCAGCTGGGTGGCGAAGCCGATATCGAGGGTGGTCGAGGCGCCCGGCGCCACGGCCTGCGGCAGGTCCATGCGCACCACGGTGTGGTCGGTGGCCGGGCCGTTGTCGGGCTGGACGAAGTGCCAGGGCACATTCGCCTCGCCCTGGCGCACGCTGCGCAGGGCGATATGGCCCCATTCGCCGTCCTTGGTGTCGACCCCGGTGCGGAAACCTTCGCCGCGCAGGCGCTGCTCGGTAAAGAAGGTGCTGCCCGCGCCTTCGAAGGCGTTCATGTAGAGGTGGACGTAGACGCTGCGTACCGGGACCGCGCTGCGGTTGCGCCAGGTGAGCTGCTGCTTGCCGGTGACCAGGTGCTTGACCGGGTCGAGCGTGGCCTCGATGCGGTAGTCGACCACGCGGTCGGACAGGGTGGCGTGGTCGCCGGTGCGCATGCCGCCCCAGGCATCGGGCGCGCTGGGGGTGGTGACGAAGGCCGCATTGGGGGCGGAAAGGGCGATGCCGTCGAGCGAGGGCGGCACGGCCGCGGGCGCGCCGGGCTTGGCCGCCAGGGCCAGGGCCAGGCCGGCGGCGCAGACGGCCAGCCCGGCCAGGCCGCTGATGGCGGCCATGCGCACGGGATAGCGGCGGAAACGAAATTCCATCAGGACTCCTTGTTGTGGAAGGATGCGTGTTGTTGTGCTGTGACTATATCGACAAGTTTGTCGCGCCGCCAAGCTTTTCCGACGGACGGTGTGAAACGGCGGCTGGAGGGCAAAAAACACGGCTGGACCATGCCGGAGTTATAATGCGGCCCGTTCTGGTGCCCGCGCGCGCAATCTGCGTGCGCAGTTAAACGGGAAACACGACGCGGCCTCGCTACGCGAAGCCGCCCAGGTGTGCTGCCCCCGCAACGGTCAACAAGCATCGCCCCAACGGCGATAGGCCCCCTCGATTACCACTGTGTTTGCGCATAGGAAGGTGAGGCGGTCCGTCTTGCAAGCCCGGATACCGGCCAGACAGGTGGAAGCGCGTTCGCACGCGGCTTCCGTTGACTCCGGCGTGCGGGGACGCAGGCCGGTGGCTTTTTCGAGAATGCATCCAACATGAATCTTGTCGCTGTACCGCGCAGCGCGCCGGCCTTCAAGCCGCTCGCCCTGGCCTGCACCCTGTCGCTGTCCGTCTGCTGCGCCCAGGCGCTGGCTCAGGACACTACGCTTCCTTCCATCGTCGTCACCGGCGCCCGCTTCCCCGTCGAGACCAGGCTGGCTCCGATCGGCGCCACCGTCATCACCGCGGATGAGATCCGCCGCGCCGGCGCCACCGACGTCAACGAAGCGATCCGCAAGGTCGGCGGCGTCTACGGCCGCCAGAGCCTGGACGCCTCGCCCGACTTCGCGCTCGACCTGCGCGGCTTCGGCTCCAACAGCGCCCAGAACCTGGTGGTGATGGTCGACGGCGTGCGCCTGAACGAGAACGAACTGGCCAACACCGTCCTGTCGAGCATCCCGGTCGACAGCGTCGAGCGCATCGAGATCACGCGCGGCGGCAGCAGCGTGCTGTATGGAGAAGGCGCCACCGGCGGCGTGATCCACATCGTCACCCGCCGCGCAGGCATGGACGGGGAGGGCGGTACCCATGGTTCCGTGTTCGCCGAAGCGGGCCGCTTCGACCACCGCGACCTGCGCGCCACGATCCGCCATGGCGCCGGTCCCTGGTCCTTCGACGCCGCCGTCGCCGACCGCAGCACCGACGGCTACCGCGCCAACAGCGCCTTCGACCAGAGCACCGCGAGCGCAGGCCTGCAATACGCCTGGGCGCCGGGCAGCCGCGCCGGCTTGCGCGTCGAGCGCGCGCGCTCGGATTCGCGCTTCCCCGGTTCGCTCACCAAAGCGCAGTACGCACTCGACCCGCGCGCAAGTTTCACGAAGCTGGACTTCGGCACGCTCGATACCGACCGTGTCAACGCCTTCGCCGAGCAGCGCGTCGGCGCATTCGACCTGGCGGCCGAGCTGTCGCACCGCAAGCGCGAGCTTGAAGCGAATTACTTCTTCGGCGGCGCCTATTCGCGCTCGACCTACGACACCGAGCAGACCCAGTTCTCGCCGCGCCTGCGCCACAGCGCCACTGTCGGCGCGCAGCGCAACGAGCTGGTGGCCGGCGTCGACCTGATCCGCTGGGAGCGCGCAGTGCGCTCCGTGTTCTCGGCGGGCGACGCGCGCCAGGATTCGAAGGCGGTCTACCTGCGCGACGAACTGCTTTGGCACGCGCCGCACAACGCGCGCCTGGCGGCGGGCGTACGTCACGAGAAGTTCGACAAGGATTACGTGGATCCGCTGGCCTTCATGGACGAAAGCCGTTCGCAGTCGCTGAACGCCTGGTCGCTGGAAGGCAGTATCGACGTCGCGCCGCAAGTCAGCCTGTTCGCCAAGGCCGGCCGCAGCTACCGCATCCCGAACGCGGACGAGAACAGCCTGCGTTCCAGCGTCGATGCGCTGCGGCCGCAGACCTCGCGCGACCTGGAGCTGGGCGTGAGCGCCGGCGGCAAGGAGCGCCAGGTGACGGCGCGCCTATTCCGCCACCGCCTGCGCAACGAGATCTTCTATGACCCGACCATCGGCTGGGGCGCCAACACCAACCTCGACCCGACCCGCCGCCAGGGCGTGGAAGTGGAAGGGCGGGCGGCCCTCGGCGCGGCATGGCGCCTCACCGGCCAGTGGCAGCGCGTGGACGCCGAGTTCACCGCCGGCCCGAACGCGGGCCGCGAGATGGTGCTGGTGCCGAAGAACGTGGTCACGGCGCGCCTGGCCTGGGTGCCGGGCAGCAGCCATAGCGCCGACATCGGTGTCCAGTGGGTCGACAAGCAGCGCTTCGGCAGCGATTTCAGCAACGGCTGCAATGCGCGCATCCCGTCCTATACCACGGTGGACGCCCGCTATGCCTACCGCCTCGGCGCCTGGGAAGCCGCGCTCAGCGGCCTGAACCTGCTCGACCGCGGCTACTACAGCAACGCCTTCGGCTGCCGCTCGGGCATCTATCCGAGCGACGGCCGCCAGCTGAAGCTGTCGCTGCGCTACGCGTTCTAAGCCATGAAGCGCCGCCTCCTTGCTCTCCTGGCCTGCAGCCTCGGCGCCGCCCACGCGGCGGTGAGCGTGACCGACGACGCCGGCCGCAAGTTGACGCTGGCGCAGCCGGCCCAGCGGGTGATCTCGATGGCGCCCCATGCCACCGAGCTGCTGTTCGCGGCCGGCGGCGGGAGCAGGGTGGTGGGCGCGATGAACTACAGCGACTACCCGGAAGCGGCGCGCAGTTTGCCGCTCATCGGCAGCAACAGCCAGATCGACATGGAGCGGGTGCTGGCCCTCAAGCCCGACCTGATCGTGGTCTGGCACAGCGGGAACACCCCGCGCCAGATCGCCCAGGTCGAGAGCCTGGGCGTGCCGGTTTTCCACAGCGAACCGGTGCGCCTGGAGCAGGTGGCGACCGGGATCGAGCGCCTGGGCGTGCTGCTCGGCACCGTGCCGGTGGCGCAGGCCGCGGCGAAGGACTACCGGGCCCGGATCGCCGCCTTGGGCGAGCGCTACGGCAAGCGTTCCCCCGTCTCCGTGTTCTACCAGGTCTGGGACCGGCCCCTGTACACCCTCAACGACGCGCAGATCGCGAGCGACATCATCCGCCTGTGCGGAGGCCGCAACATCTTCGGCGCACTCAAGGTGGTCGCGCCGCAAGTGGGCACCGAGGCGGTGGTCGAGCGCGACCCCGAGGCCATCCTGGCCGGCAAGCGCTACGACCCGGCCAATCCCGGCCTGGCCCTGTGGCAGCCCTACCGGGGCATGACGGCGGTAAGGCGCAATAACCTGTTCACGGTCGACGGCGACCTGCTGAGCCGTCCGGGACCGCGCACCGCCCTGGGCGCGGCCCGGCTGTGCGAGCAGCTCGACACCGCGCGCAAGCGCCGCTAGGGCTCCCTGTAACGCTTCCTTAAGGAAGCGTTAAAGAGGTAAGCAAATGCAAAAAGTTGGGGGCCTTCCCCCTTGGGAACCCCAAAAAAGTGGTAATCTCGCGGTCGTTCGCTCAATCACTTTTAGTGGAAGGATAGTTATGCGCTCTCTGCGTTTTGCCCTCGTTGCCGCCAGCCTGATCGCCGGGTTCGCCAACGCTTCGCCGACCGATCCGAAGAACGGTGCCGAGTACACCACGCTGTCGGTGCCGCAACCGGTCCAGGCGACGGGCAAGAAGGTCGAGGTGATCGAGTTCTTCGCCTACCACTGCCCGGCTTGTAACATGATGGAACCGACCCTGAACCAGTGGATCAAGAAGCAGGGCGACAACATCGTCGTGCGCCGCATCCACCTGCCGTTCCAGGGCCCGGCCGATCCGGAAGCGCACCTGTTCCTGGCGCTGGAAGCCATGGGCAAGCTGGAGGAGTATCATCACAAGGTGTTCCGTGCGGTGCACGTCGAGCGCCAGCGCCTGATGAAGGACGACGACATCATCGCCTGGGCCGTCAAGAACGGCCTGGACCGCGCGAAATTCATGGAAGCATGGAATTCGTTCGGCGTGCAGACCAAGCTGCGCCGCCTGCCGACGGTCGCGCAGGGCTACAAGGTCAGCAGCACCCCGACGATCGTGATCGATGGTAAATACGTGCTGTCCCCGGCTACCGTGGGCGAGGCCAACAAGCTCCAGGGCATGAACCAGGCGCTCGAAGCCACCACCCAGGTCATGGACGCACTCGTTGCAAAGGCAGCCAAGACGAAATGAGCAGTGACGACGTCGAACGCGAAGTCCTGAAGATGTACGAGGGGGCCCGCCCCCGCGAGGAAGAGCTGTTCGAGACCAGTAACTTCAACCACCTGGCGTGGTCGCTGGCGGCGTTCTTCGCGGGCGTCGCCATCTGGCTCGCCATTGCCCTCGTCAATGCCGAGAACCAGCGCTATGCGCTGATGACCAACAAGTGCCCCGATCCGCTGTTCAAGGGCGGCATCGACAAGGGCTGCCTCGTGCTGGTGCAATCGCGCGACCACTGGTGGGAACACCTGTGGTACGCGGTGACCCATGTGCGGACGCAGCCGGAGCAGTCAGGGCGCTGACCGTAGCGTGGGCGGGGTTGTTCAGGCCAGTGGCCTGGACTACAAACGCCCACGCCGTGATAGGTGGCAGCAAGATCATCCGGCGCGGAAGCGGAGCCGGTAACGATCACCGCGTGGACGGCGGAGCCGTCCACCCTATTTGATTTCATAGGCGCACCGCCGCGCACCCGCTAGCTGGTGCTCGATCCTCACCACCTTCACCTCCGGCCCCAGCACCCGCTGGAACACGTCCAGTTCCGACCTGCAGAAGTTCTGGCAGGACGCAGCCGCGGCGCAGATCGGGCAGTGGTTTTCCACCAGCAGCATGCTGCCGTCTTCGCGGAGCTCGGCCTCGGCCATATAGCCTTCCTCGTCGCGCGCGGCCGCCAGCGCCGCCACTTTTTCCTCGAGCGTCGCCGCCGTCCCGATCCGGCCGCGATAGGCCGCTTCGCTGGCCCCTTCGCGCGCCGCGATCAGGCGCTCCACCGCCGCTTCGCCGAACAGGCTGCGCACCTGGCCAATCAGGTCCACGGTCAGTTCGGCATGCCGGTCCGGGAAGCGCGCGTGGCCCCGTTCCGTCAGGCGCCAGCGCCGCACCGGCCGTCCCACCTTGCCGCCGCTGTCCTCCCAGGCCACCAGGCCTTTTTCTTCCAGCTGCTCGAGCTGGCGCCGCGCGCCCATCGAGGTTTGCTGCAAGAGCCCGGCCAATGCCTGGGCCGTCTGCGGTCCGCGCATCTTCAGGAATTGCAGGATCTGTTCGCCCGTGTTCATCCGTTCTCCATCCCCGCATGCGCGCTGCGCAGGCTCCAGCTGCGCAGGCCGAAGGCGGCCCAGGCGGTCAGCAGGCCGCCGGCCACCAGCACGGCGCGCGTGTCGACCAGGGTCAGCACGGCGCCGGCCAGGGCCATCAGGATGTGGGCCAGGCAGAAGGTGGTCGAGAGCAGGCCCATCACGCTGCCCTGGCCATGTACGGCGAACTCGTCGGCCGACCAGCTCTGCAGCGCGGCGTTGTAGAAGGCGTGCGGCAGGCCGAAGGCGATGATGGCCAGGATGCCGACCAGCAGGTTTCCGACGCCCACGCACAGGATGGCGAGCGCCGCCACGCCGGCGTAGGAAGCGGCGCGGCGCCGGCCCTCGACCGCACTGGCGCGCCCCGCGAACAGGGCGGTGAGGGTCATCAGGGCGCACATGCCGGTATTCACGAAGGCGATCTCGCGCGCATCGAAGCCGCCCACTTCCACCAGCCACAGCGGGAAAAATTCGTAGAGCGCGGCCACGCCGCAGGTGTAGGCGAGGTGGACCGTGAACAGGGTGCGCAGCGGCAGGTGGCCCAGCAGGGTGAAGGCGTGGCGGCGGCGCGCGGTCTCCCACCAGCCATGGCCGGCCGGCGCGACGCTGGACGGAGGCAGGCTCAGGGCCACGCAGAGCGCGCCCAGCAGCAGTGCGCCGGCCGCGATATAGAAAGGCAGCGTGATGCCGCCCGCCATCGACAGGCCGGCCAGCAGCGGCCCCACCAGCCAGCCCAGGTAGAAGGCGCCGTTCAGCCAGGACAGCGCGTGGTTGCGCAGCGGACCCTGGACGTGTTCGATGACGATGGCGCGCATCACCGAGCTGTTCCCTTCCAGCAGGCCGGTGACGAAGCGCGCGGCCAGGAACAGGACATACGATTCCAGGACCAGCGCGAGCGCGGTCAGCACGTGGCCGATGGCGGCGCCGACCGTGGTCAGGAGCAGGGCGCGGCGGCGCCCGAGGCCGTCCGCCAGCGGTCCCAGCACGGCGCTGCCCAGCAGCAGGCCGACCGGGTTGACCATCAGGGCGATGCCCAGCAGGAGCTTGGGCGGCAGGCCGAGGAAGGTGTTCAGGCCGTTGGCGCCGCCGTCCGCGAACAGCGGGGCCAGCAGGGGGTAGGGCAGGGAAGCGCCCGTGGTGGACAGGAGTCCCAGGCCGCACAAGGTGGCGATCAGGAGGCGGTCGTTCATGGCGGCGGGCGAAAGTGGCAATACCTCCAGCCTACGCCCGGCTGGACAATAAGTAAACGAATTTGTTTATTTATTGATGCGAAGGCAGGGTGATCAAGAACCGCGCCCCGCCCAGCGCCGAACTTTCCGCGCGCAGGGAGCCGCCATGCAGGGCCACCGCCTTTTGCGCGATCGACAGGCCCAGCCCGAAGCCGCCAGTGGCGCGGTCGCGGCTGCGGTCGAGGCGGTAGAAGGGATCGAAGATCTTGTCGCGCTCGTCCTCGGGAATGCCGGGGCCGTCGTCGTCGATGGCGATCTCGATGCGCCCGGGAAGCCTGCGCGCCGACAGCAGGATGCGTCCGGCCGCGTACTTTTGCGCGTTGCGCAGCAGGTTGCCGATCGCGCGCCCCAGCAGGCGGCCGTCGGCCTCGACCGTGCCGAGTCCGGAGGCGAAGTCGCAGTCGAGCCTGGCGGCGGCATGGGGCAGGGCGGCGCAGCACTCCTGCAGCAGGGCATCCAGCGCGAGGGTGCTGCTCTGGAGCGTGCGCGCGCTGTCGAGCTTGCTCATGTCGAGGAGTTCGCTGACCAGGTTATTGAGCTCGGTGAGGTCGCCTTCCATGGCGGCGATGCGCTTGCTCAGGTCCGGATCCTTGGCGCGCGCATCCAGCAGTTCGAGCGCGAATTCCAGGCGCGCGATCGGCGTGCGCAGCTCGTGCGACACCGAATGCAGCAGGCTGCGCTGGGCTTCCAGCAGGTCTTCGATACGGCCCGCCATGTGGTTGATGCGCTCGGCCAGCGGATAGATGCTGGCCGAGGGCTTCATGTGGGTGCGCACGCTCAGCTTGCCGCTGCCGAACTCGTCGGCCATGCGCGACAGCGCCTGCAGGCCTTGCCAGTGCGAACGCGACCACAGCGCGATCGGCACCAGCAGGGCGATCGCGACGATGATGTAGCGCAGCGCTTCCATCTTGAGCGCCTGGCCGATGTCGATCGGGAGGTTCTGGGCGTGCAGCACTTCCTCGTGGCTGCCGATGTAGCGCTCGCCTTCCAGGTCGACGCGCCGGAAGAAGGCCTTGTTGGCCGGATCAAGCACGATCTCGCCGCGGTCCAGGACGGCCCGCTGCGCGCGCGAGAGCTGGTTGCGCACCCCTTCCAGCGGCACCAGGTCATAGCGTACGGTGGACACTTCGCGCACGTTGTTCAGGCGCCCCAGCCATTCGTCGGCCGGGGCCTTGTCCACGTACTGCTCGAGCAGGAAGATCTGGGCCGCGGCCTGGCTGCGCGCGATGTCGTCCAGCGGGTCGCCGAACAGGCGGCTGAAAGCGAAATAAATGACGAAGGTGGCGGCCGTGATCGACAGCATGACGAGCACGAAGAAACGGAAGAAGATCCGGTTCACGGTGCCGTCCTCGGTAACTGTCGGTATCGGGATGCTGCCAAATACATAATTCTCCTCAGCCGGCATTGTACAGGTGCAATGCCGGCTGAGGGGACGAAATGATGGATCCCGCTCGCGTGGATACAGGCGCGCCTGGGTTTTTCCCTCTTACAAATTAATGACAATTACTCGACATCTGTAGGGGGAATAAAAAAGGACGGGCGTCTACCATGATGCTTCATCAGGAATTTCAGGTTTTCCGTTTGCCCACCTGATGCGCGAGTGTCGGTGGGTTTTTTTATTCAGGAGTGGCCGGGCGGCAGCCCGCCCGGCCCTCGATCATCCGGCGGTGAGCGCCAGGCAGGGAGGCAGGAGATGGGCATGTTCGATCGCGTTCTGATGGCCGGCGCCACCGCCTGCGCCTTGCTCGCCGGGTGCGGCGGCGGCGCGGACAGCGCCGCGCTGGGCAAGCAGCAGTCCGGCCAGGGCATCGCCGTGGGCGAGCCGAACGGCGGCGTGCCGGTCGTGTCCGAGTTCGTGAAGGAAGTGCAGGGAGCGGCCTGCGCCGAGGAGCGCAACCGCCTGTTCCTGGTCGACAGCAAGTACGTGGTCTGGGACCGCGCCGGCCAGTGCGCCGACAATGCCTGGGGCCTGGTCCTGATGGGCCCGACCCCGCAGGCTGTGCTGTGCTCGGCCGGCGACAGCATCGCCGGCCCGCAAACCACCTGCGCCGACGAAAGCGCCCGGCCGCTGTTCCTGGCGATCCAGAAAAACCTCGACAAGGCCGACCTCGGCCTGGGCAGCGGCCACAAGGTCGAGCAGCTGCGCTTCCTGCCCAGGGACGGCGAGCCGCTGGCCTTCCGCTCCCTGATCAGGGAAGCCTTCTCCGGCGTCGCCACCGCGCGCGAAGTCGTGATCAAGGACCAGGCCGCCTGGAGCGCGCTGTGGGCCGAGCATACCCGCAACCGCGTGCCGGCCCCAGCGTTGCCGGAAGTCGATTTTTCCAGCCAGATGCTGGTCGGCGTGTTCAGCGGCGACCGCGGCAACGGCTGCATCGAGACCTCAGTGCTGCGTACCGTGGCGCGCGGCAGCAAGCTGGTGGTCGAGTACGAGGAGCGGGACATCACGGCGGTGGCGATCTGCATGGCCGCGGTCAGCCAGCCGATGCACGTCGTCGCGGTGGAGCGCGTCGACGCGCCGGTCGAATTCGTCAAGGTGGAATCGGGCGCCCAGTCCTTCCTCACCCTGGATGCGGGCAACCGTTCCGGGATCACCGCGCCGCGCAAGCTCGTGGTGCGCGACAGCGCCGCCTTCCAGGCCCTGTGGGCCGAGCACGCGGGCCCGGACGCCAAGGCGCCGGAGGTCGATTTCGCCAGCCAGATGGTGGTCGGCGTCTTCCTTGGCAATGCGCCTTCCGCCTGCCACGGCACGCAGATCGAGGGCGTGAGCCGCTCCGCCGAGCGCATCACGGTGCGCCAGGTGAACACGGAACCCGGCCCGGGCATCGCCTGCGCGATGATGGTCACGTATCCGGCCCACCTGGTGGCGATCGGGCGCAGCGCGCTGCCGGTGGAATTCGCCGAAGAAATTCGTACCACGAGGTAACAATATGGAAGAGGTTGGCTTGCTCGACGTAAAATACGCGCTCACCGACTCTTCCACGATGTGAACATGAAAAAGCTTTTCGCCCTGGTCCTGGCCGTCTCGGGCAGCGCAGCAAGCGCGCAGACGCCGACCACCAACCCGATGCCCGACGGCAGCCGCGACATGTATGTCGGGCTGGGCGCGGTCTCGGCGCCACGGTACGAAGGGGCGGACAGCAGGAAAGTATCGGCCTTGCCCTTGCTGCAGGTGCAGTGGAGCCATGGCTTGTTCATTTCGGGCATGAGCCTGGGCATGCATTTGTCCGAGAGCCCGACCTTCGAGTACGGCCCGCTGCTGAGCGTGCACGCCAGCCGTGACGAGTCCGGCGTGGGCGGCTCGATCGACGACTTCCAGGGTTCGTCCCTGATGCCGAGCCTGATCCCCGAGACCTTCGGCCGCCGCGGCAATCCTTTGGTGGGCATGGACGAGATCGACGCGCGCCTGCAGGTGGGCGGCTTCTTCAATTACTACGTGGCGCCGCAGTGGCGCTTCACCAGCAGCGCGGTCTACGGCGCCGGCATCGAGCGCGACGGCGTCCAGCTGCAGCTGGGCGTGCAGCGCCTGGCGGCCCAGGTCGCGCCGCACCACACGCTGTCGTTCACGATGGGCGCCACGGTGGTCAACCGCGCCTATAACCAGTCCTACTTCGGGGTCAGCCCGGCGCAGGCGCGCTCGAGCGGCAATCCCGTCTACGCGCCGGACAGCGGCCTGAAGGACGTGCGCGCCGGCGTGCGCTGGAACTGGGCCCTGAGCCCGTCCTGGATGCTGAGCACGAATGTCCAGGCCATGCGCCTGATGGGCGATGCCCGCCGCAGCCCGCTCGTCGAGCGGCCCAACAACCTGACGGTTTCGACCGCGCTAGCCTACCGGTTCTGATGATGCGTTACGCCCCGATCACCGCATGCGTCTGCCTGCTCCTGACGGCCCTCCCGGCCGCGGCGCAGTCGCAGCCGCTCGCCGGTGAATGGGTGAGCTACCGCGACGCCTACCGGGCGATGGTCCTGTTCGACAAATACGGCGGCGCCAAGAACCTGCTGCAGACCCACCTGCAGGTGGCGCCGAAGGAGAAGGGCGTGCTGGGCGAAGGCGTGCAGCTGGTATTGAGCGGCAAGTCCGTCCAGACCAGCCTGCCGCTCGACGCCACCGGGCGCGGCACCCTGCCGCTGCTCAAGGCGGCCTATGATGAAAACGCCGTGCTGGCGCCGAGCCGTCGCCTGGGCGGCTTCGTGATCCGTCCGCGGGTGTCGCTGGCCCCGCGCGCGGACGGCGCCTATGACCTCGCCGAACTGCGCGTGGCCTGCGAACAGGCGCTGGGCTTCGCGCGCTATGCCGACGCGACGGCGCGCGGGCGCCAGTGCGCCGGCGTGCGCCTGGTGTTCGCCCGCAAGGGCGTGGAGGCGGCGGTGCGGGTGCGCCGTGCGGACGGCGCCGAGCAGGCCCTCCCGGTTGCGCGCGGCCCGGCCTTCGCCGGTGATCTCGACGACGACTTCCCGGTCGTGGTCTACCGCTTCGCGGCCGCGGAACGCGGCCAGCTCATCAGCTATAACGCCCCGCTGGCCATCGTGCCGCTGTTCGAATAAGGCCTGACGGCCGGCCATACCAGGTTTCAATGATCGTCGTTCGCCGCGGGCGGGGCCACGTCGAGCGCGCAGCCGCGTGCCGACGGCTTGCGCAGCTCGCCGCGGGCCAGGATGCGCTGGATCGTGAGTTCCGGAATGTTGACGTCGGCAAGGTATTGTTCCGCATAGGCGGTGCCGAAGTGCCGTTGCAGCCGGATGCCCACTTCGATCAGCGCCTGGCGATGCAGGTCCTGCCTGCGCTCGCTGGGAGGACTATTTGTCATGGTTGTTTCCTCGGAAGTCCATTCACGCCCGCATTGATCTATAATTTAGAACGGTAGAGCCAGCATAGCACTGTTGGTGATGGTTGCACAGTGACTGTTCGGCAGTGCTGGTTCGCATGGTGGAAACAATGAAGCGGAAACGGAGTCCATGAGCGAACTCCATCGGATTACCGATGCTAACCTGATTTCGGCGCGCTGTTACGGTATCGAGCTCGATGTCGAGGGGACGTGCGAGACGCTCGCGGCCAGGCTGGGCGGGAAGAAGCGGCCCTTGCTGGCCGAGCTCGCCGACCTGCTGCGTCACGAAAAGATGTTCCGGACCATCGTGCTGCATGCCTGGCCGGACCCGCGCGACCCCGCCGTGGTCGAGCTGCAAGCCCAGGCGCGGCGCGGATTGGCCCAGGTCGACACCCTGACGGGACGGCGCCGGCGCTAGCGCTGGACGCGCGCAGGCAGGCGCGACAGGATGAACTTCGCCGTGTACAGCACCAGCAGGGTGCCGACGAAGTCGCCGGTGGCCATCACGAAGAAGCCCGAGAATGGACGCTCCGGCTCGGCGAAGGCGAACCACAGGTGATGGAGCAGGGGACTGGCCAGGGCGAATGCGAACGAACACAGCAGCAGGCGGCGCGGGGTCAGGTTCTGCAGGCTGGCCATCAGGCCCCAGTGGCGCTGCATGATGAGGTAGACCAGGTAGGGCGCGGCGCTGGCCAGGATGCCGCCGACGAAGGAGCGGATCATGTCGTCCGGGAAAAAGTACAGGAAGCACACCGCCCAGGACACGAGCAGCAGGCCGATCGCGCCCGCGCCGCCGAAGAGCAGGGTGCACAGCAGGCGCACGCCGGCCGGGAGATAGACCCAATTGATACCGCTGGAGAATTCCAGGCGGGTAAAGAGGAGCTCGTTGAGTGCGAGCGTGGCGATGAAGAGCGCGATGGTCGCGGCGATCATCATGACCTGCAGTTTTAGCTGGCTCATGCCTTGTTGTCGTTGGAGTAAAATGGCTTGCCTGTCCAACCAGAATAAAGCTTAGCCTAAACCTGCATAAAGATGCAATCGAGAATCGAGTTTTAATGAATAAGCTTCGTCCCGCCGATGTGTATATGCGCTTTTTGCAACTGGCGGAAGCGATTCGCGGGCTGCCGTCGCTGCCCGACCTCGATCCGCTCGAGGAGCGCATCCTCACGGTCGTGGCCAGGGCCCAGCAGGAGCGGCAGCGGCTGTCGGTACGCGACATGATGGGCAAGCACGAGCTGGGCGCGCCGGCCACGGTGCACGCGCGCCTGAAATCCATGCGCGAGAAGGGCTGGATCATGTTGAGCGAAACCGAGGACGCGCGGCGCAAGCAGATCGAGCTGACCCAGGCTGCGCTGCAGCATTTCGACCGCCTGTCGCAGTGCATGCTCAAGGCCGCCGACGGCGAGGCCTGAGCAGCGTCCGCTTCTACAGCGCCTGTACGCTCAATTCCAGGCGGAAGGCGAGAACAGGTAGCCCTCGCCCCACACCGTCTTGATCTTTTCCGAATCGACGTCGTCGAACTTGCGGCGCAGCTTGGAGATGCAGTTGTCGATGCTGCGGTCCAGGCCGTCGAATTCGATGCCGCGCATTTTTTTCAGCAGCGCATCGCGCGACAGCACCCGCCCGGCCGCTTCGGCCAGCACCAGCAGCAGCTTGTATTCGGTATTCGAGAGCACGCAGGGCTGGCCGCGCCAGACCACGCTGCGGTCCGAGGTGGCGATGCGCAGCGCGCCGAATTGCAGCACACGGGTATCCAGGCCGGTCTTGGCCTGGGTGCGGCGCATCAGCGCGCGCAGGCGCGCCAGCAGCACGCGCGGCTGGACCGGCTTGTTGACGAAGTCGTCCGCACCCTGTTCCAGGCCCGAGACTTCATCGTAGGAGTCCTCGCGCGCGGTGAGGATCAGGATCGGCACGTCCGACTGGTCGCGGATCTGGCGGCAGACCACCATGCCGTCCAGGCCGGGCAGCATCAGGTCCAGCACCACCACGTCGGGACCGAGTTCCTTGAAACGGTCGAGGGCGGCGTCGCCGCGCGTGACCAGGTCCACCGAAAACTCGTAGCCGGACAGGTATTCCGTGACGAGCTCGGCCAGGCGCGCGTCATCTTCCACCAACATCACTCGGTACATGCATTTCTCCTTGGTCTGCCATTGTATAAGACCAACTGTAGAAAAACATACCCTCCCCAAGGGGGTGACAATTGATTACAGATTCAGGACAAATGAGCGCTGGCCTTCAGCGCGGATCGTTCACTTCCCGCAGCAGGGTGCGCCAATCGGTGTTGTACAGCACCCCCACCAGGCGCCCGAACTCGCTGGTCGGATGCACCCGCTGGCGCACGACCTCGCTGTGCTCGGACGAGCTGGTGCCCACGTAGACGGTCATGAACTGAATGTCCGCGCGCGGGCGCGTGGTGTCGATCAGGTTCGGGTTCAGCACCAGGCCGCCGGAGGCGTCGCGTACGTAGAGCGGGCGCTCGGTATTCGGGATGACGAACATGTAGCCGTCGCGCAGCACCGTCATGCCGTTCCAGGCGCCGAGCGGGGCGCGCCGGTCCAGCTCGTCGGTGTCGTTGACGACGATGCGCATGACGGCGCCTTCCCCGGGGCTGTGGTAGCTGCCGTCCGGGAACTGGCGCGTGTCGGCATCGTCCAGGCGGATCGGATAGGCGAGCAAGCTCACCCGGCCGGCCAGCGCATGCCCCATCGGGCCGCCGCGCTCGTGGCCGAAGCTGCCACCCGGGCGCAGGCTGGCGCCGCGGATGTTCGCCAGCGCCGGGTGGGCCAGCACGCGCGGGAAGATCGCTTCCAGCTTGCGCTGCAGGTCGGCCGTGCCTGGATGCTTGCGGCTGCCGCCGAAGCTGGCCGGCTTGCCGATGACGTGGCCGGGCGCGTCGCGGTCCGGGGTGGTCCCGCGCGTGACCGGGTCGGGCCGGCTCCAGTAGTCGGCCAGGTAGTCGCCATGGAAGATCACGCCGTCGTCGAAGCGGATGCGGGTGGCGCGCGGCACGACGACGGGAGCGGGATACAGCGGGATGGCGCCCGCGGCGGCCGCCTGCGGCGCTGGCGCCGCAGGCGGCGCGGCGCGGGGCGCGCCCAGCTGCCTCGCCGTCTGCTGGATCGCGGTGTTGGCCGCCTGTTTCGCCAGGTTGTTGAGCCAATCGCTGGCCCGGGCCGGCTCGGATGCCAGCAGCGCCGGGGCCAGGATCAGGCAGGGGAGAAGTCGATGTGTCATAGTCAGGGTGGGCGAGCGGTGTCGAGCTTGCCACTCTGGGGCCGGCACCGCCGCGGGACCAGCCCCACGGATGGGGTATAACCAGGGACAGACGCCCTGGCGCGATGGCGCCCGGCGGTGTCATCGTCCTGTCACATTCCTGTCCTAGTCTGATCGTGCCGATAACAAGAACCGAGGAGGCAACCATGAACTGGCTGAACAATCTGCGCGCCGACCGCCGCCGGCGCGCATCCATCTACCGCGACGCGCTGGCGGACCTGCCGCCGGGGCTGGAAGCCGCATGGCGGCGCAGCGCTTCGACCGCCTTCCCGGGCATCCCCACGGATGCCCTTTTTTTCGTCCGCGCGACCGAGGGCCTGCTGGGCTTCTTCCACGCGGTCAGCGCCAGCGGGGCGCGCTGCGCCTTGCCCTCGCTGGCGGCGGATTCCGTGTGGCATGCCTGGCTGGAGCACGATCCGATCGGCCTCGAGCGGTTCTGCCGGCGCCATTTCGGCAGTACCGTACCGCACCTGGAGGCGGCCCAGCTGGAGCGCGGGGCCCTGGCCACGAGCCTGGTCGCCTGCCGCGGGCTGGAGCAGATTCCCCTTCCCGGGCCGGCCTTGCCTTCGCTGTTCAGCCTGGATGCGAAGCTGTGCATGCCGGGTGGCCACGGCTACTGGGTGCAGCACGGCGAGGTCGCCTATGCCCGGCTCGACGGAAACGGGCGACGGCTGGGGACGCCGCAGCGCCAGCCGGGCTTGTCGCTGCCGGCCCTGCTTGCCGCCGGGCTCATCACCGAGCAAGTCCATGCCGAGGCGCTGCGCCGGCAGCAGGATAGCGGCGGAAGCGACGGCGGTCCGAGCGGAAGCGGCAACGGTGGCTCGGACTGCGGCGATGGCGGCGGTGGATGCGGCTGTGGAGGCGGGGGCGGTTGCGGCGGGGGAGGCGACTGAATCGCGCCGGACGCAAAGAAAAACGGCCCGCAATGCGGGCCGTTCTCAGGCGGATGCCTGTGCCTGGGCACAGGATCCGTCAGGCCATTCAGGCCATGTTCTGGTTCGCGAAGTCCCAGTTGGCGACGTTCCAGAAGGCTTCCAGGAACTTGGCGCGGGCGTTGCGGTAGTCGATGTAGTAGGCGTGTTCCCAGACGTCGGCGGTCAGGAGGGCCTTGTCGGCGGTGGTCAGCGGGGTCGCGGCGTTCGAGGTGTTGACGATGTCGACACTGCCGTCCGGCTTTTGCACCAGCCAGGTCCAGCCCGAACCGAAGTTGCCCAGGGCGGCCTTGTTGAACTCTTCCTTGAACTTGTCGAACGAGCCCCACTTGGCGTTGATGGCGTCAGCCACCTTGCCGCTCGGCGCGCCGGCGCCGTTCGGGGTCATGCAGTTCCAGAAGAAGGTGTGGTTCCAGACCTGGGCCGAGTTGTTGAACAGGCCGCCCGACGATTTCTTGATGATCTCTTCCAGGGGCATGTTCTCGTACTCGGTGCCCTTGATGAGGTTGTTCAGGTTGGTCACATAGGTCTGGTGGTGCTTGCCGTGGTGGTATTCCAGGGTCTCGGCCGAGATGTGCGGCTGCAGGGCATCCTTGGCGTACGGCAGTGGCGGCAGGGTATGTTCCATGTTCTTTCCTTTGTTGGTTGGACGGGTTTGTTCCGATAGCGGCGCTTATTCTAAACCGGATGGCGCGATGTTGCATAAATGGCCTTTGAGCTACTCGAGCACGCTCTGGACATGGGCCACGCCCACCTCGGCGCTGCCGCCTGCCAGCCTTACCGTGAGGGTATCGCGGGCGTGGATCGCGGCCGGGTCGCGCAAGACCTGGCCCTTGGCGTCGCGCACGATGGCGTAGCCGCGTTCCAGGGTGCGCTGCGGATTCAGCAGTTCGAGCTGGGCCGACAGGGCGGTCAAGGCGTCGCGCCGCCCCTTGACCTGGCTGTACAGGCTGGCGTTCAGGTGGCGCTGGTCGGACAGCAGCTGGGCGCGCACGGCCCGGATGTCGGGGCGGTGGCGCGACCAGCGCTGGCGCAGCTGGGCCAGCACCAGGCCCTGGCGGTTGAGCGGCTGCTGCACCGCGTGGCCCATGGCGGTGGCCAGCGACAGCAGGCGCAGGCGCTGGTGGCCGATCCGGTCCGAAGGACTCAGCAGGCGGCGGCCGAGACTGTCCAGGCCCTGGCTGGCGTCGGACAGGGTGCGGCGCATGGCGCGCCGCAGGTCCATGGCGTCGGCCGAGAGCGAACCGAGCCAGTCGGCACGCGGCGTGGCGGCCAGTTCGGCGGCCGCGGTCGGCGTGGCGGCGCGCACGTCGGCGGCGAAGTCGGCGATGGTGAAGTCGGTCTCGTGGCCCACGCCCGAGATCACGGGAATGCCGCAGGCCGCAATGGCGCGCGCCACGCATTCCTCATTGAAGCACCACAGGTCCTCGATCGAGCCGCCGCCGCGGCACACCAGCAGCACGTCGGCATCAAGACGGCGCGACGCGGTCGTGATGGCTTCGGCGATCTTGTCGGCCGCGAACTGGCCCTGCACCGGCGCCGGGTACAGGATCACCCGCACATGCGGGGCGCGGCGGCGCAGCGCGGTGAGCACGTCGCGCAGGGCGGCGGCCTGGGGGCTGGTGACGATGCCGATGGTGCGCGGGAACAGGGGCAGGGCGCGCTTGCGCTCCTGGTCGAACAGGCCTTGCGCCGCCAGCTTTTCCTTCAGGCGCAGGAAGGCTTCGTACAGCTGGCCGACGCCGGCGCGGCGCATGGCCTCGACATTGATCTGGTAATCGCCGCGCGCGCCATACAGTGTGACCAGGGCGCGCACCTCGACCTTGTCGCCTTCGCGCGGGGTGAAGCCGGCCATCTGGGCGCGGCTGCGGAACATCACGGCGCGCACCTGGGCGGCATCGTCCTTGAGCGTGAAATACCAGTGGCCCGAGCTGGCGCGCGTGAAGTTGGAGATCTCGCCGCCGATCCAGACCAGTGGAAAACTGCGTTCGAGCAGGCGCGCCACCTGCTGGTTGAGCGCGGTGACGGTGAGTACCGGTGGCGCGGTATAGGCGGGATCGGCGTCGGTGGGGATGTGCATGCTGGGTGTCGGTATGCGGGAACAAAGCAGATGCTTATGTCATATCTCGATGCAAACGACAAGTCCTTTCCGGGCTAGAGTGTGAAGCAAGATGTTCAGCACTGCGCAGTTGCTGAATTTCAATGCAATCTATTGAAACCCTTTGAAATCAATGGCTTGGAAGGCCATGTTCACGCTTTGATGCGGTTTTATCCACAAAATCTGTGGGGAACTCATGCATAAGACCGACGAGTGCGCGGGATTTGGGCAGCAGAGGCTGTTTCCTTATGTATCAATGACTTAGGCCTAAGGAAATGGGCTTGGTCACATGTTTGTCCACAAAATCTGTGCACAGACCAATTTCAGCAACCTCTAAAAAACCGGACGTCCCGCAGCCGTCTGAGAGACTGCACTGCCGTGCTTAAAAATGATGCGCGGAAACTTTGTTGAGGAAAATCAATAGCTTAACTCGCGCAACGTCTCCTTGCGCACAACGTTGTCCACAAAACATGTGCACAAGCTGAAGAAATTCGGGAACCACCCCGGGAGTACACCAGTTGCACCGTGCGTTCCTGTGGATTCCCCGGCTCACAGGCAGAAGAGTCTGGCTGCCTGTTTTTGTGGCATCACTATTCAATTTGATTAAAATCAACATCTTAGGTCAGAAAATATGCGCTTCCTCACACTCTTATCCACAAAAAATGTGCACAGCCGAATATTGCATGCAGGTAACGTCCAACTTGCAAATAAATGGCACGCGAGCAGCACTGGGAGCAGCGGAAATTGTGCATAAGCCGGTTTTGATGAAACTTTCGGCAGTGATGTTTTTGTGATTTGGATCAAGTACTTAGAGGTGAAAAAGTGGCCTTGCTCACACTCTTGTCCACAAAAAATGTGAGGAACCGTAAAGGGGTGGATCGGAAGTACAGGCTTTCCAGCCTGCCTGTTTTTTGATCTGTGGCGAATTGCTGAGCTAAATCAAGGGCTTAGTTGTTGCTAGGCGGCATTGCGCACAATTTTGTCCACAGAATTTGTTCGTAACTACAAGCAAGCTCGGCGGAAGCCGCCGGGCCAGGGCCCGTGCTTTATGCGCTCGTCCGCGAAAGGCATGAGCCTGCCATATTCTTGCGCAGGATCAGAAAGTCTTTATGAATCAATGCACTTAGCTTTGCCACGCGCCCTTGCGCACAATTTTATCCACAGAAGTTGTGCAGAACTCTACTTGCCCCAATGCTGGCAACTTGTTACATTGCCGAGTGATTTTTCTCAACCTAGGAGTTTCTCTTGCTCGCCATTTTCCAAGCTGCAGGCTGGCCGATCTGGCTGTTGCTGATCGCGTCGATCGTTGCTGTCGCCCTGATCGTCGAACGCCTCATTTACCTGCGCCGCGAGAAGATTCTCCCCAAGGCCCTGCTCGATGAAGTCATCCGCGTCTACCGCAGCGGCAAGGTGACGCCCGACGTCGTCAACACCCTGGAACAGAACTCGCCGCTCGGCGCCGTGCTCGCCGCCGCGCTGCGCAACGTCGATGCCCCGCGTGACGTGATGAAGGAATCGATCGAGGAAGCGGGCCGCGGCGTGGCCCACGGCCTGGAGCGCTTCCTGACCACCCTCGGCACCATCGCCTCGCTCGCTCCGCTGATGGGCCTGTTCGGCACCGTGGTCGGCATGATCGAGATCTTCGGCGCCCAGAGCCCGACCGGCGGCAGCAACCCGGCCCAGCTCGCGCACGGCATCTCCGTGGCCCTGTATAACACCGGCTTCGGCCTGGCGATCGCGATGCCGGCCCTGGTCTTCTACCGCCACTTCCGCAACATGGTCGACACCTATGTGGTCGACATGGAACTGCAGGCGGTGAAGTTCGTCGACGTCGTGCACGGATCGCGCAAATGATGGACTTCCGCCGCGGCCGCAGGCCCGAAGAGCCGGAGATCAACCTGATCCCCTTCATCGACGTGCTGCTGGTCGTCCTGATCTTCCTGATGGTGTCGACCACCTACAGCAAGTTCACCGAGCTCCAGATCACCCTGCCGACCGCCGAGGCCGAAAAGCAGCAGGACAAGCCTTTCGAGATCAACGTCACCATCGACGCCAAGGGCAACTACACGGTGAACAACGTGCCGGTGTCCTTCCACAGCGTGGCCGGCCTGGCCCAGGACCTCAAGAACGCCGCCCGCACCCAGGAAGGCCAGGCGGTGTCGAGCCCGGTGGTAATCGTCAACGCCGACCAGTTCGCGATGCACCAGATGGTCATCAACGTGCTGGAAGCGGCGCGCGTGGCCGGCTACGACAAGCTGACCTTCGCGGCCCAGACCGGCACCAAGAAGTAAGCAGGGCGGACGGGCTCCCCGGCCCGCCGCCATCTTCCCATGGCATCCCAACTCGAATCGACCCTAGAATCGGCCATTACCCGCGCCTGGCTGCGCCGCGGTCCGCTGGCCTGCGCGCTGCTGCCGCTCTCGCTCCTGTTCCGCCTGCTGGCCGCGCTGCGCGCGCGCCTGTTCCGCGCCGGCGTGCTGAGGAGCGAACGCCTGCCCGTGCAGGTCATCGTGGTCGGCAACATCTTTATTGGCGGTACCGGCAAGACCCCGCTCACCATCTGGCTGGCGCAGGCGCTGCGCGCGGCCGGCTTGCGCCCGGGCGTGATCTCGCGCGGACACGGCGGCGAGCAGTCCGCGCCGCGCGAGGTCGGTCCGGGCTCCACCCCATCGGAGGTCGGCGACGAGCCGCTCCTGATCGCGGCGCGCGCGGCCTGCCCGGTCTTCGTCGGCCGCCGCCGCGCCGAAGCGGGCAGGGCGCTGCTGGCCGCCTATCCCGACGTGGACGTCCTGATCGCCGACGACGGCTTGCAGCACTATGCGCTGGCGCGCGACCTCGAGATCGTCCTGTTCGACGGCCGCGGCGTGGGCAATGGCTGGACCCTGCCGGCCGGCCCGCTGCGCGAACCGCCTTCGCGCCGCCGCGACGTGACCATCGTGAACGCG